>JBBIIW010000123.1:0-7584 GCA_037446305.1 Candidatus Rokuibacteriota bacterium | reverse complement strand
CGGCGGCCGCCTCGTCATCCCCGAGGCGGGCGAGATCCGGGCCGACCTCGGCATCGTGGACGGCACGATCGCCGCCATCCTCGACGGCGAGCCGCGGCCGTCCGCGCGCGAGGTCGTCGAGCTGGGCGGCAAGGTCGTCCTGCCGGGCGTCATCGATCCTCACACGCACGTCACGCTGGGCCCGCCGGACGGCTGGTTCACCGAGACGCGGGCGGCGGCGGTGGCCGGCATCACGACCGTCCTGGACTTCCAGCTCCTCTCCTCCTCCTACGTCGAGGCGTTCCCGAAGATCCGGGGCGAGGCCGATGCGCGGGCCTGCGTGGACTACGGCCTGCACTTCTGCCCCTCGGTCGAGGCGCACCTGGACGAGCTGGACCGGTGGGTGACGGCGCTGGGCGTCTCCTCGTTCAAGTTCTACATGAACTTCCGCGGCGACGAGGGCGCCTACCTCGGCGTGGCGGGCGCCGACGACGGCTACCTGTGGGAGCTGTGCCAGCGCGTGGCCCGCCACCAGCGGGCCCTTCTCTGCCTGCACACCGAGAACATCGAGATCGCCAGGCGCCTGGAAGCCCGCATCCAGCGCGAGGGCCGGGAGGGGCTGGCGGCCTGGGGCGCCACGCGACCGCCGGTGACGGAGGCCGAGAATGTGCACCGCGCCGGCTACTTCGCCCGGGAGACCGGCTGCCCCGTGTACATCGTGCACATGTCCAGCGCGGCGGCGCTGCGCGAGGTCCGGCTGGCCCGGGCCCAGGGCGCCCGCGTGCACGCCGAGACCTGTCCCCAGTACCTGGCCCACACCGAGGATTCGCCGCTGGGGCTGCTGGCCAAGTGCAACCCGCCCCTGCGGACGGCCGCCGACGTGGAGGCGCTGTGGGGCGGGCTGCTCGACGGCACGATCGACACGGTGGGCTCCGACCACGTGCCGCGGGCCCGGGCGGCCAAGAGCGGCACCATCTGGAAGGCGTCGCGGGGGACGCCGACGCTCTCGCTCATCGTCCCCGTGCTGCTCAGCGAGGGCGTCCACCGGCGGGGCATGAGCCTGACCCGCGTCGCCGAGCTGATTTCCATGACGCCGGCCCGCCTGTTCAACCTCTACCCGGCGAAGGGCACGATCCAGGTGGGCAGCGACGCCGACCTGACCGTCGTCGATCTCGACCTGGAGCGGGAGGTCCGCTGGCAGGACCTCCAGTCGTTCGCCGATTACACGCTGTGGGAAGGGCAGCGCCTCCGGGGCTGGCCGGTCATGACCATCTCGCGGGGGCGGATCGTGGCCCGGGACGGCAAGTTCCTCGGTGCCCCCGGGCAGGGGCGCTACCTGGCGCGATAGGGAGGGCGTCGATGGGTCGCACGGTGCTCATGGTGATGGACATGCAGCGGGACTTCTGCAGCCGGGACGGCGTCTTCGCCCGCCACGGCTTCCCGGTGGACGCCATCGAGGCGATCGTGCCGCGGATCAAGCGCGTGATGGAGGCGTGCAAGCAGCGCCGGGTGCCCGTCCTGGCCTCGAAGCTCACGGTGCTGACCGACCTGGACGGCAAGGCCATGGGGCTGGGCCACCTGGCCACGCTGCGGCCGTTCCTGGCCAAAGAGGGCTTCCGCGACGGCACGCCGGGCCACCAGCTCATCCCCGAGCTGCCCAGGCCCGACTACGAGTTCCGCAAGTGGGGCTACTCGGCGATGTACCAGACCGAGCTCGAGAAGCTGCTGCGGGCGCTGGAGGCCGAGCAGGTCGTCTTCACCGGCATCGCCACCAATGGCGTGGTGGAGGGGACGGCCCGCGACGCCAGCATGCGCGAGTACGAGGTGGTGACGCTCTCGGACTGCGTGGCCGGCTACCGCCAGGACCTGCACGAGGCGTCGCTGAAGAACCTGGCCAACATCGGCCGGGTCATGACCTCGGACGAGTTTCTCAAGAGCCTGGGCTAGCCTCTCCCGAGGGGCGGAACGACCTGGCCGCGGCCGTGGCCGCCGGCCTTCTGCGCCCGGAGGGTCGCGGGAGGTCGCGACGTTACGAGGCCGGGACCATCCTGTATCAGCGCATCGGCGCGGCGCTCGGCGTGCCCGTCGAGGAGACGGATGTTGGAGAAGACCGGCCGGGCTCGATACAGTCGAGGACGTGCCCCTCACGCTCGCCGGCCCCCTCCGTGCGTCCCGGCTCGGGATCGCGGCGCTGCTGATCCTCCTCGGGGCCCAGGACGCCCACGCCGGCGGCCCCTGGCTCGTCACCGCGTACGGCGGCCGCGCCAGCGGGAGCCGGAACGGGGACGTCATCGCCCTCCGGGTCCAGGACGCCTACGCGGTGGGGCTCGGCATCCTGAAGGAGTTCGAGCAGTCACCGCCGCACGTGCACTGGGAGGTCGAGGGGCTGGCGCTGCAGCATCTCGACGGGCAGCACCACCAGGAGGTGGCGGCCTCGATCAACGTCCGCTGGGCCATTTTCCCCTGGGACGCCTATCTCGATACCAGCGTGGCCTTCGGGAGCGGGCTGTCCTACGCGACCGAGGTCCCGGCGATCGAGGAGCGGGACAACCCGGACACCGGCTCGACCCGGCTGTTGCACTACATCATGCTGGAGGCAGCCGTCGCCCTCCCCGGCCGGCCGCAGTGGAGCCTGGTCGGGCGGATCCACCACCGCTCCGGGGTCTGGGGCCTGTTCGACGGGGTCGGCCGGGCCTCCAACCTCTACATCGGCGGGCTGCGCTACCGGTTCTAGGGCCGGGTCGCCTCCTCCTTGATCAGGTAGCGCCCGTACTCCTCGCGGCCGATCAGCGGGCTGGAGCGCACCTCGCCCCAGGCTCGGAGGAACTCGCGCCAGGGCACGTCCATGTGCGCCTCGACGATCTCGGAGAAGTGCCGCGGGCTGGCGCGCAGCTCGTCCAGGATGCGGCGGGCCAGCGGGCTCATGGCGCCCGCCGCGGCGGGCCCGGCCGCGGGGCTCACCGGTAGTCCTCCAGCCGGACGGCGTCCTTCGCGAAGTAGCGCAGGCGCTCGTACTGCGTGCGCGGCACACCCTCGGGGATGGTGGCGTCGATGCCGAGCTTGGCCGTGGTGGGCAGCCCGCCCTTGCCGGCCGCCCAGGCCTTGACGCTGGGGTCGATGTGCTTGCCCCGGGCGCCGGGGACGATCAGCACGTCGTGGTCGGCCTGCACGCGGAAGGTGAGCGCCCAGTCCAGCTCGTCGGGGTCGTAGATGTCGATGTCGTCGTCGGTCACGATGGCCAGCTTCACCTCGGCCACCGAGAGCAGCGCCAGCAGCGCGTTCTTGCCCTCGCCCGGGCGCTTGCGGATGGAGGCGATCAGCGTCCAGTAGCCGCAGCCGCCCACGGGGGCCCGGATGGCCACCGGCTCCACGCTGGCGATGCGCAGGGCCTGCAGGCCGGCCGCCTCCGTCACCGGGGCCGCCAGCCAGTCGTTCTCCCAGGGCATCTGCAGCATGTAAAAGATCGGATCGCGCCGGTGGGTGATGCAGCGCACCCGGAAGACCGGGTTCCACTTGATATCGCCGGTGATGTGGCTGAACTCGCCGAAGGGCCCCTCGTCCACCGTCCAGCCGATGGGGAGCAGCTCGCCCTCCAGCACCAGCTCGGCGTCGGCCGGCACCTCCAGGTCCACCGTGCGACAGCGCACCAGCTCCACCGGCTTGCCGTGCAGGCCGCCGGCGATGGCGAACTCGTCCACGTCGATGGGCGCCTTGTAGGAGGCGGCCAGCATCTCGTAGGGGTGCACGCCCACGGCCACCGCGATCTCCAGCGGGCGGCCCTGGTCGAGCGCCCGCTGGTAGTAGCGGCGCATGTCGGAGGGGGAGACGAGATCGATCCCCGTCTCGCGCGGATTGCGGTACATGAGGCGGTAGGAGCCGGCGTTGCGGCCGTACTGGGGGTCCTTGGAGACGACCAGGGTGCCGGCGATGTAGGGTCCACCGTCCTTGACGTGCATGAGCGGGAAGGGGATGGCCGTCAGGTCCACCTGGTCGCCTTCCAGCACCACCTCCTGGCAGGGCGCGTCGCCCACCACCCGGGCGTCGATCGGGTGGCGCAGGCCCTCCTCGAAGCGCGTGGCGATCTCGCGCTCCGAGCAGCCCATGGCCAGGGCCAGGCGCTTGCGGGTGGAGACCAGCGCCCCGGCCAGCCGCCAGCCGGGGTAGCCGGCGATGGACTCGAAGAAGGTGGCCTGCCGGGCCTGCGCGGTCAGGCCCGAGACGTGACGCGGATCCACGGCCTTGCGGATGCGCAGCAGCTCCCCCGCGTCCTCCAGGACCCGGAGCACCTCCCGGAAGCCCGGCTTGCCGGCGTTCATGCCCGGGAAGGAATATACCGCTTCACCGACTCCCGGACCTGCGCCCACTGGGCGGCGGTGAGCTTCACCTTGCCGGCGAAGGCGTTGGTGTAGAGCTGGTCGGCCGGGGGCACCTCGGGGGCCCCCATGTAGGCCGCCACCGTCTCCCGCGTCTTCTCGACCATGGCCGGGTCGAAGGCGCCCAGGCCCTGCCTCTCGAACTCGGGCACCAGGGCCATGGCGGTCCGCACGCCCTGGCCGTGCTTGATGACGTCGCGGTTGGTGGAGCTGCCCGCGAACTCCTTGACCATCTCCAGGTGGATGTCGATGGCCTCGTCGGGGTGGAAGTAGGTCCAGGCCAGCGCCTCGTAGGCGCCGTCCACGAAGGCGGCCACGAGTTGCGGCTTCTCCTTGACGACGTCGGGGCGGGTGGCCATGGCCAGACCGTAGATCGGCACCCCGTGGTCGGCGTAGAGCATGGTGGTGAGCTCCAGCCCCTGCGCCCACACGCTGGGGGCGATGGAGCCGTAGAAGTTGCCCTCGGCGTCGATCTGCTCCTCGATGAGCGCCTTGATGAGGGCCGGCGGGCCCATGAAGACCTTCTGCACCTTGCCGTCGTCGATGCCGTTGGCCTTCACGAAGGCCGGCCAGAGCTGGAAGTCGCCGCTGCCGGTGGCGAAGCCCACCTTGCGGCCTTCCAGGTCTTTCGGTCTGCGGATGCCTTTCTTCGCCAGGGCGAAGATGCCCATGGTGGCCTTGGGCTGGATGAGCCCCAGACCCATCAGGCGCAGGTTCTTGGCGGCGCAGTTGGTCATGACGCCGAAGTCGATCTCGCCGAACTCGTACTGCCCGAGCCCGACCGTCTTGCAGACCTCCCCGGAGCCGAAGCCGCGGTCGATGGAGACGTCGAGCCCCCGCTTCTCCCACAGCCCCTGCTTCCTGGCCACGAAGTAGTGGGTGAAGCCCCCGTGGGGCAGCCAGGGCAGCGTGAACCTCACCTTGGTGAGCGACTGCGCGCGGGCCGCGGGCACGCCCGCCGCCAGTACCGCCGCCGCGCCGGCCAGGAACCGTCGTCGCGAGAGCCTCATGGTCGATCCTCCAGTCGTCCGGCTAGGGCGTGCCGCCGGCCGTCGTCTCGGCGGGCGGCTGCCAGTACACCACGGCGCGCTCGACCGCGGCCAGGAGCCCGTAGAGCGCGAGCCCCATCGCGCTGAGGACGGCGATGGCGGCCATCATCAGGGGCGTGTCGAGCAGCCCGTTGGCCATCACGATCAGGTAGCCCAGGCCCCGCTGGGCGGCCACGAACTCGGCCACCACGATGCCGATCACGGCCAGGGTGATGGAGATCTTCATGCCCCCGAAGATGAGGGGCAGGGCGTGGGGCAGCCGGACCTTGGTGAAGATCTGGGCCCGGCTGCCCATGAAGGCCCGGGCCATCCGGATCAGGTCCTCGTCCACGCTGGTCAGCCCCACCACCGTGTTGATCACGATGGGGAAGAAGGCGATGAGGAAGGCCAGCAGCAGGCGCGAGAGGTCGCCGATGCCGAACCAGACGACCAGGAGCGGCGCCACCGCCACCTTGGGCACGATCTGCGAGGTGACGAGCAGCGGCAGCACGCCCCGGCGGATGGGCTCCGAGTACACCAGCAGCACGGCGATGGCGACGCCGCCCACCACCGAGAGCAGGAAGCCCAGCACCGTCTGGTAGAAGGTCGGCCACAGGTGCTCGAGCAGCAGCGGCCAGCGGCCGGCGACGACGGCGAGGATGGCCGAGGGCGCCGGCATCACGACGGGCAGGACGCCGAGGGTTCGCACCACGGCCTCCCAGGCGGCCAGCACCAGGGCGGCGGCGCCGAGCGGCCAGGCCAGGCGGCTCACGGCCGGTCTCCGGCCTCGATGGCCCGCCGGAGCGCGCCGGCGTAGCGGTTGAACTCTTCGGACTCCTGCAGCTCGAGGCTGCGCGGGCGGGGCAGCTTCACCTCGGTCTCGAGCGCGATCGTCCCCGGCCGGGGGCTCATCACCAGCACCCGGTCGGAGAGGAAGACCGCCTCGCGGATGGCGTGGGTCACGAACAGCACCGTGGGGCGCACCTGCTCCCAGATGCGCAGCAGCTCCAGCGCCATGCGGTCGCGGGTGAGGGCATCCAGCGCGCTGAAGGGCTCGTCCATCAGGAGCAGCCGCGGCTGCAGCACCAGGGCCCGGCAGAGCGAGACGCGCTGCTTCATGCCGCCCGACAGCTCGTGCGGCAGCCGCCCGGCGAACTCCTCCACCCCCGCCATGGCCAGCAGCGCCCGCGCCCGCTCCTCGTGCTGGCCGCGGGGCAGGCGCAGCATCTCGACCGGCAGCAGGACGTTGTCGAGGACGGTGCGCCAGGGCAGGAGCACGGGCGACTGGAAGACCACGCCCACGTCCGGCCGCGGGCCGGTCACCGCCCGGCCGTCCACGCGGATGCCGCCGCGGCTCGGCGGCAGGAGGCCGGCCACCATCATGAGCAGGGTGGACTTGCCGCAGCCCGAGGGCCCCAGCAGGCTGACGAACTCGCCGGGGCTCACCCGGAAGGAGACGTCGCGGACGGCCTGCACCCCGCTGGCGTACGTCTTGCCGACGCCCTCGACCTCGACGCTGTCGGGCCCCGGCCGGCTCCGACTCACCGGAGCTTCTCGAGCACCTCGGCCAGCGGCGTCACGCGGGTCATGTCCACCACGAGCCGGGCCGGGCGGGCGCTCCAGCCCACGCGCTCGCCCATGTTGCCCGGACGGAGCGCTCCCGCTCGGGGGCGGGGATGGGGTCGGGGACGCAGGCCACGGTGGCCGGAGTGTACGGCAAACAGCCCGCGCGCCGCCAGGGCGCCGTTCGCGCGCCCGCGGTGCCGGCGCACCGCTCCGGAGGAGGGCCCCCTCCGAGGTCACGACGGCGGGCGGATGTCGGACTCGATCTGCATGCCCTCGGACAGCGTGTTGAGCGTCGTGTAGTGGTCCACGACCCCCAGGATCTCCAGGAGGTCCTCGTCGCCGTCGCCGGCCCGCCGCAGGATGGCCGCGTGGTACTCGATCATGTAGCGCGACCGGACCGCCATGGCGACGCCCAGGGCGGTGCGCCGCTTGTCCCGGGCGCCGATGGCCCCGTCGCGCATCACGACCTGCTCCTTCCGCCAGGTGGAACGCAGGTAGTGGGGGTTGCGGGCCAGGATGCGCCAGAGCGCCGGCACCCGGCTCCGGCCCAGGGCGGCCGGGACGGCCGCCTGGATCTCGGCCAGCAGCCCGGCGACCTCGGCGTCGGGCGCGCTCCGGGGAGGCGCCGCGTCGCGGCC
>JBBIIW010000122.1:0-7594 GCA_037446305.1 Candidatus Rokuibacteriota bacterium | reverse complement strand
GTCGCGGGCCTTCCACATCCATTCCCGGCGGTTCCTTCCCACCGGCACGAACTGCACCTTCACGCCTGCCGTTCCCTCCACGAGGCCACCCCTTTCCGCTGCTCGTCGCGCAGCGCGATCGCTGGCACCCGTTCGATGGTGCAATCGCAGTGCCAGGGAGGGGACTACCGGAAGTCCTCGACCTCGGCTGCCACCCAGCGGAAGAAGACGACCGTGAACGCGATGACCGGAACCAGGCCGGCCGGTACCCACATGACCAGCCCGCCCAGGCGCTGGTCGGCGAGCGGGTCGGCGCTGGCGCTCAGGTAGATGAGCTGGCTGGCCCCGGTGATCATGGCGCCCGCGATCGTCATCGGCATGCCGAGCGCGAACAGGTAGAGGATCTGGGCGCCGTGCGGCAGCGCCGGCAGCCGCCGGGACGGGCTGAGGACCGGCCACCAGCCCAGCGCGGCGGTGAGCACGAGGCTGGCGTGGGCCAGCCCGTGCACCAGTGGCGAGGCGCCCATCGCCGCGTACGGGGCCGGCAGATGCCAGGCCAGCAGCGTCACCCCCGCGATGGCGTAGGCCGGCAGCGGCGCGGTGATCGCCCGCGCGGCCCGCGCGGCCGCCGGCCGCCGCAGCAGCGGGTCGAGCAGGGCGTCCACCATCCAGCCGGGCGCGCCGGCCAGCAGGCAGGGCGGGGCGACCAGCGTCAGGAGCAGGTGCTGCAGCATGTGGGCCGCGATCAGCGGCGTTTCGGCCAGGTCGTGCAGCGGGCCGTGGCTGGCCGCCAGCAGCGCCGCCAGGCCGGCCAGGAAGGTCAGGGCCCTTCCCCGGGGCCAGGGCCGGCCCGAGGCGCGCCAGGCGGCCAGCCAGAGGCCGGCCAGGCCCCCGACCAGGATCAGCGACTCGGGGTGGCTCATGGGCGGAACAGCAGGAAGGGGCCGTCCAGCGTCAGGAGCGCCACGGCCAGGCCGGCGGCGACGATCAGCGAGCCCACGAAGATCGTGCTCAGCGACCGCGGGTCGTAGCGCAGGTGCATGAAGAACAGGACGACCAGCGCGAACTTGGCCGCCGACATCACGAGCAGGAGCGGCACCAGGATCGGCGTGAGCTGCCGGAGGTAGATGACCCCGAACTCCAGGGCCGTGATGATGCTCAGGATCACCGCCACCTTCAGGTAGGTCGCGACCGAGGCGTGGGTGTGCTCGTTCATCAGGGCACCAGGTACACGAGGGTGAAGATCACGATCCACACGATGTCCACGAAGTGCCAGTAGAGTCCGGCCACCTCCACCTTGATGGCGTCGCGCTCGCCGAGCCGGCCGCGCAGGTCGAGGACCAGCAGCGCGAGCAGCCAGGCCACGCCCAGCGTCACGTGGGCGCCGTGGAAGCCGGTCAGGACGAAGAAGGTGGAGCCGAAGAGGTTCTGCTGGAGCGTCAGGCCGTGATGCACGAACTCGGTGAACTCGTAGGCCTGGAAGCCCAGGAAGATCAGCCCGAAGAGGGCGGTGCCGGCCAGCCACAGGCGGGCCTGGAAGCGGTCATTGCGCTGCACGGCGGCCAGGGCCAGCACCATGAGCAGCGAGGACATCAGCAGGTCGAAGGTGCTGAGCGTCGTGAGCGGGATGTTGAGGATCTCGTGCGGGTGGGGGCCCACGACGCTGCGGCCCTTGTAGGCCAGGTAGGTGGCGATCAGGGTGCCGAAGAACAGGCACTCCGAGCCGATGAAGGTCCACATGCCGACCTTGCGGTGGTCCAGGCCGAGGGCGCCCACCTGGTGCTCGTGGGCGGGGTTGCGGTGGTGCTCGAGCGCGAACCGGAACGCGGCGTACACCGTGAGCAGGCCGCCCAGCACCACCAGCCCGACGTGGGTGAGGGCCCCGATGGAGGCCAGCAGGAGGCCGGCGGCCAGCACCACCGGCCAGCGGGAGGGCGCCGGCAGGTGCACCCCGTGCGCGTCCGCCGCCGGCGGGGCCAGCGGCGCGCGGCGCGGGCCGTGCTTCTCCCGCCAGAAGGTGTCCCGCCCGTAGACGGGCGGGATCGTGTCGAAGTCGTGCGGCGGCGGCGGCGAGGACGTGCGCCACTCGAGCGTGCGGCCGTCCCAGGGATCGGCCGGGGCCGTCGCCGGCGCCCGCAGGCTCCGCCCGGCGATGACCATGAAGAGCAGGATGGACAGGCCGATGCCGAAGGCCCCCACCGTGGAGACCAGGTTCCAGAGGTCCCAGCCGATGCTGGCCGGATAGGTGTAGATCCGGCGGGGCATGCCCACGGCGCCCAGGTAGTGCTGGGGGAAGAAGGTCGTGTTGAAGGCCACGAACAGGAGCCAGAACTGCAGCTTGCCCAGCCGCTCGTCCAGGAAGCGCCCGGTGATCTTCGGCCACCAGTAGTAGGCGCCGGCGAAGAGCCCGAACAGGCTGCCGCCGATGAGCACGTAGTGCAGGTGGGCGACCACGAAGTAGGTGTCGGTCTGCTGCAGGTCCACCGGGGGCGAGGCGTGCATGATGCCGCTGAGCCCGCCGATGGTGAAGAGGCCGATCAGCCCCACCGCGAAGTGGAGCGCGGTCGTCGTCCGGATGCGCCCGCCCCACAGCGTGGCCAGCCAGTTGAAGATCTTCACCCCGGTGGGGATGGCGATCAGCATGGTGGCCACGGAGAAGAAGGCGTCGGCCACCGGGCCCATCCCGGCCGCGAACATGTGGTGGCTCCAGACGCCGAAGCCGAAGAACCCGATGAGCACCCCGGAGTAGATGACGACCGGCGCTCCGAAGAGCGGCTTGCCGGCGAAGGTCGGCAGCACCTCGGACACGATGCCGAAGGCGGGCAGGATCAGGATGTAGACCTCGGGGTGCCCGAAGATCCAGAACAGGTGCTGCCAGAGGTGCAGGTCGCCGCCGGCCGCCACGTCGTAGAAGTGGGTGCCGAAGAAGCGGTCGAACATGAGGAAGATCAGCCCCACCGTGATGGGCGGGAAGGCGAGCAGGATCAGGAACTGCACCACCAGCGTCATCCACACGAAGACGGGCATGCGCATGAGCGACATGCCGGGGGCGCGCAGGTTCAGGATGGTGACGATGAAGTTGACGGAGGCCATCAGCGAGGAGGCGCCCAGGATCTGCAGGCTCAGCAGCCAGAAGTCGATGGCCGGGCCGGGCGAGAACGGGCGCGAGGTGAGGCTGACGTAGCCGAACCAGCCGCCGTCGGGCGGCGTGCCGACCAGGAAGCTCGCGTTCAGGAACAGCCCGCCGGCCAGGAAGATCCAGAACGACAGCGCGTTCAGCCGGGGGAAGGCCACGTCGCGGGCGCCGATCATCAGCGGGACCAGGTAGTTGAAGAAGGCGGCGTTGAGCGGCATCACCGCCAGGAAGATCATGGTGGTCCCGTGCATCGTGAACAGCGCGTTGTACATCTCGGCGCTGATGGCCGCGCTGTCCGGCCGGGCCAGCTGCCAGCGGATCAGGAGCGCCTCCAGGCCGCCGATCAGGAAGAAGACGAAGGCGCTGGCGCCGTAGAGGATGCCCACCCGCTTGTGGTCGGCGGTGGTGATCCAGCTCCCCAGGCGCGCGAGGACCGGGGCCTGCGCCTCGGCCGCCGCCCGCAGGGCCGCCTGGTGGGTGGCCGTCACTTGAGGCTCAGCAGGTAGGCGGCCAGGATGCGGGCCTCGTCCTCGCTCAGGCCGAGGGCCGGCATCTTGACGCCGGGCTTGACGGCCGGCGGGTCGAGCAGCCACGCGGTCAGGCTCTCGGGGGTGTTCGGCAGCAGGCCGGCCCCGATCGTGCTCCGGCTGCCGACGTGCGTGAGGTCGGGTCCGAGCACGCCGGCCGACACGCCCGTCACGGTGTGGCAGCCGACGCAGGCCAGCCGGCTGTAGAGCGCCCGGCCCTCCGCCGCCGGGCCCTCCGGCTCCGGCGGCGCCGCCCGCTGGGCCGCCACCCAGCGCTCGAAGTCCTCGGGCGCCTGCACCACGACCTTCATCCGCATGTTGGCGTGCGAGGCGCCGCAGAACTCGGCGCACTGCCCGGGGTACTCGCCGGGCGCGTCGGGCGTGAGCGTGATGCGGTTGACGCGGCCCGGGACCACGTCGCGCTTGCCGCCCAGCTGCGGGATCCAGAAGGAGTGGATGACGTCGGGCCCCTCCAGGCGCAGCACGACGGGACGGCCGGCGGGCAGGTGCAGCTCGTTGGCGGTGACGACGCCGAGAGCCGGGTAGCGGAACTCCCACCACCACTGCCAGGCGCGCACGACCACCTCCAGGGCGCCCGGGGGCGCGGCGGCGGGCTGGGTCCGGAACGTCACCTGGATCGTCGGCACCGCGATGACGAGCAGGACCAGGGCCGGAGCGATGGTCCAGGCCACCTCGAGCAGCGTGTGGCCGCGCGTCTGGGCCGGCGCGGGCGCGCCGGGCCGGGCGCGGTAGCGCACCAGGACCCAGGTCAGGACCACGGCCACCACCAGGAAGATGCCGAGGCTGGCCCAGACGATGATGCCGTAGACGTCGAGGATGGCGCGGGCGAAGTCCGAGCGGCCCACGGCCGTCGAGTGGGGCAGGTCGAAGGCGCAGCCGCCGAGGGCGGCCGGCAGGATGAGCAGGAGAAGGCGGCGCAGCGTGGCGCTTGCTCCGTCGTTCACAAGCGAGAAGGTACCCCGGGCGAGCGCCGGCCGCAACGGGAAGGGCGGCCGTGCCCGGGCGGCGCCCGGCGGGCGGCGGTAACGGTCAGTAACTCGCCGGGCGTCCCCGGCCCGGCCACACTCTCCCGCAGGACATCCGGAGGGAGAGGCGCATGGGCAGCATGGAGACCGTACAGCGCTACGTCGAGGCGTGGAACCGGCACGACGCCGAGGCGCTCGTGGCCACGCTTCACGACGACGGCACCTATTCCGACCCGGGCACGAAGCAGCCCGTGGGCCGCGAGGCCCTGGGCGCGTACGCCCGGGGGCTGTGGGCGGCGTTCCCGGACCTGGCCTTCGAGGTCGTCCGGCTCGGCGAGCTGGGCGACGGGGTGGTCGCGCTCGAGTGGACCATGCGGGGCACGAACACCGGACCGTTTCGAGGCCGGCCGCCCACCCGGCGGGCCATCCAGGTCCCGGGGGCCGATATCATCCGGGTCGAGCAGGGCAGGATCCGCTCGGTGCACGGCTACTTCGATACCGCGGCCGTGCCCGAGCAGCTCGGCCTCCGCGTCCTGATCCAGCCGGAGACCCTGGGGCCGTACGCGTTCGGGATGAGCATCATGCGGCGGACCGGCGCCCACACCCCGCCGGGCGCCTTCTCGGTCACCGCCGTCGACGCGCGGACGCCGGAGGAGGTCGAGGAGATCAAGCAGCTGAGCCTGCGCGTGTCGGGCGAGATGGCGAGCATGCAGGGCTTCATCAGCTGGGTGGCCATGGTCATCGGCTCCCGCATGATGACGGTGACGGCGTGGGAAGCCCCGCAGCACGTCCAGCAGCTGGCGTCGGGCGCGCACGAGGAGGCCACGCGCAGGTTCTTCGGGCCGGAGCTGACGAGCGGCGGGATGTTCAGTGTGTGGGTCCCGGCCAGGCCGGCCCATCTCTGGGCGCGCTGCTCCGGCTGTGCCCGCATGCAGCGCGTGGACGGCGCGGCAGGGCGCTGCGCGTGCGGCGCGCGCCTGGAGCCCTCGCCGTACTGGTGAGGGGCGGGGAGGTCAGCCCCGCCCGACGCGGCCGGCGACGGCCTCGAGGCCGGCCCGCGCGGCCAGCGCCCGGGCCCGGTGGCTCAGGTCGGCGTCGAGCCACATGTCCGGCCGCGGCGAGGCGCGCCCACCGCCGAGGCGGAGGACGCGCTCCCGGGCCATCCGGGCCTGGCGGTGGCGGCCGAGCAGCGTGTGGGTCAGGCACAGGAAGAGGTGGTTGGGCACGAACTCGTCGCGGGTGGCCACGCCCCGCTCGAACGCCCCCACCGCCCGGTCGTTTGCGCCGAGGACCCAGTAGCACACGCCGAGGGCCCAGAGATGGAAGGCCGAGGGATGGGGCTGGAGCCGGATCCCCGCATTCACGAGGCCGAGTCCCTCCTCCCCCTGCCCGGCGGCGGCGAGGGTCAGGGCGGTGAAGACGTGGGCGTCGGCGCCGGTCGGATCGAGCGCGACCGCCTGCCGGCCGGCGCTCCACGACGCCGCGGGCTCCTTCCGCCAGAGCCTCACCCAGCCCAGGATCGAGCGCGCCAGGGGGAGATCCGGATCGAGGTCCACGGCCGCGCCAGGGGGAGATCCGGATCGAGGTCCACGGCCAGGCGGGCATGCGCGAGCGCGTCGTCGAGGACCGAGGCGTCGGGCGCCCAGGCCATGGCCCACCGGAACGCGAGCACGCGGGCCAGCCATGCGTGCGCCGCGGCGGAGCCGGGATCGAGCTCGAGGGCGCCGGCGAAGAGCGCCTGCGCCTGCTCCGACGACTCCCGCGTGTAGGCCCAGAAGCGCTCGACGCCGCGCAGGAGACACGCGCGGGCCTCCGGCCGGATATCGGCCCCGGGGGGATCGCCCCGGCCGGCCGGGGTCAGAGCCGCCCGCAGCGCCGCGCCGATGCGGCGGGCCAGATCCTCCTGCACGGCCAGGACGTCTCTCGCGTCGCGATCGTACCGCTCGGCCCAGACCTGCGCGCCGGAGGCGGCCTCGATCAGCTGCACCGTGACGCGGACCCGTCCGGCCGTCCCTCGCACCGCGCCGTAGACCAGATGGCGGACGCCGAGCCGGCGGCCGATCTCGTCCGGGCGCCCCGGCACCGTGCGGCAGGCTCCGGCCGCGTGCCGGGAGACGACGCGGATTTCGGGCGACCTGGCCAGCTCCGCCGCGAGATCCTCGCCGAGGCCGTCGGCGAGGAGCTGCTGCGCCGGGTCCCCGCCGAGGCTGGTGAACGGCAGGACGCCCACGGAGGGTGGCTGGCCGATGGCCGGGCCTGGCGGCCGGCCGCGCGGCGGTGTCGCGTCAGCGAGCGCGCGGACGACCGGGGTGTAGGAGCCTTTCGGGAGCAGGAACCGCACCGGGTCCCGGCTGCCCTCCTCCTCGTAGTACTCGCGGAGCTTGGCGCGCAGCCGGCTGGCCTCGACCCGCACGATGGAATCCACCGCCGGGTCGAAGCCCGGATCGCGGTCGAAGACGTGCAGCCCGATGGTGCAGCCCTTCAGCCGGTCGCCGCGGCCGGCGAGGGTCTCGGTGGCGATGAACTCCAGGAAGCGCCGCTGGCGCTCGGACCGCGCGAACAGCCGGCTGGCGAGGATCCTCTCCAGGCAGGCGCGCACCTGTCCCGGCTCGGTCCGGGGTCGCTGGCGATCGGGAGTGAGCATCGGCGCCCGTCCTGATCACCGCGCGGGATCCGCCGGCGGCAGGCCGGCGCCGAGCGCCAGCAGCGTGTGGAGCAGGACGTTGGCGCCGCGCTCGATGGCGTCCGGGTCGCTCATCTCGTCCACCCGGTGGCTGCGGCCGCCGCGGGAGGGGATGAAGATCATGCCCATCTCGGTGATGCGGGCCAGGTTCTGGGCGTCGTGGCCCGCCGCCGAGTACAGGCGCTGCGTGCTGGCGCCCAGCCGGGCGCAGGCCTGCTCGATGGCCGCGACGACGCGCGGCGAGGCCGCTGCCGGGAGGGTGGCGGACAGCGGGCGCACCTCG
>JBBIIW010000121.1:0-7594 GCA_037446305.1 Candidatus Rokuibacteriota bacterium | reverse complement strand
TGCTGCCGCGCCGGCCAGGGTGCCGCCGCCGTAGAGGCCGCGGACGAAGCGCTGGCCCGGCGCCAGACCGGCCACCGCCTGCTCCCGGAGCCGCGCCACCTCACCGGCCGGCAGCGTGAACTCGACGGGCTCGGCGTGCGTGCCGCGGGCCAGGGCGACCGCCTGCCGCGCGCAGTCCTCCAGCGAGCCCGCCGGGCCGCCGACGAAGTGCACGGCGGCGGGCTTGCCGAGACCGGCGATGGCCTTCTCGAGCCGGCGGGCCACGTCCGGCCCGGGCGGCTTGCCGATCACGGCCACCACCTCGGTGTCGGGGTCGGCGGCGAGCGCCGCCAGCGCCTGCTGCATGGTGACCGCGCCGACGGCGTCGCTGAGATCACGGCTGCCGACCCCGATGGCGTGGGAGACGCCCTCGCCGGCGCGCGCCAGCAGGCAGGCCACCTCCTGCAGGCCGGTGCCCGAGGCCGCGGCGAGGCCGATCCGGCCGCGGGGCACCGCGTTGGCGAAGCCCAGCGGCACGCCGCCGATGATGGCCGTCCCGCAGTCCGGGCCCATCAGGAGCAGCCCCCGGGCGCGGGCCAGGCGCTTGAGCGCGACCTCCTCCTCGAGCGGGACGTTGTCGCTGAACAGCATGACGTGCAGGCCCGCCTGCAGCGCCTTCCGGGCCTCGGCGGCCGCGTAGAGCCCGGGCACGGAGACCAGCGCGACCGTCGCTCCGGGCAGGGCGCGCAGCGCGGAGTCGAGCGTCCGCGGGCGCGATACCGGTGCTGCCGGACCGCCGGCGGCCGGGGGCCGCCGGGCGGTGAGCTGCTCGCGCGCCACGGCCTCCGCCGCGCGGGCGGCCTCCCCATCCTCGGCCTCCACGGCGATGACGAGGTCGGTCGGCGCCGCCTTCTGCCCCTCGTCCGCCAGCAGCCCCGCCCGGGTCAGGAGCGCGCGGTTGGGCTCGGTGCCCATCATCGCCGCCGCCCGCCTCACGCCCGTGACCGCCTCCAGCGCCCGGGTCAGGCGCATGAGGCTCACGGAGTCGTGGTAGGCGCTTCGCCAGACGAAGTTGAAGGTGGGCACGGCACGAGTCCTTCCAGCACCTCGCGGATGCGGTCGAGCGAGACGGGCTTGCGCAGGACGGCGTCGGGCATGACGTCGAACCCGCCGGCCTCGTCGTCCCACCCCGTCATCAGGACCACCGGCAGCCCGGGGTGGGCGGCCCTGACCCGCCGCAGCACCTCCCGGCCCGAGCCGCCCGGCATGGCGACATCGGTGATCACGAGGTCGAAGCGCTCCGCGGCCAGGGCGCGCTCGGCCTCGGCGCCCGAGGCGACCGCGGCCACGTCGTGGCCGAGCAGGCCCAGGAAGCGGCGGAGGAGGAGCCGGATGGGCTCCGTGTCGTCCGCGACCAGGACCTTCACTTGGGGGGGACGATGTTGTAGGTCTTGAGCTTCCGGTACAGGTGGCTGCGCTCGATGCCCAGGCGCTCGGCGGTGCGCGTCATGTTCCAGTCGTTGGCCCGCAGCTCGGCCAGGATGTAGGCCCGCTCGAAGCTGTCGCGCGCCTCGCGCAGCGAGCGCTCGCGGGGATCGCCGGCCGGGGCGGACACGTCGCGGGGCCGGAGCGGCGGCGGCAGGTCCTCGACGTCCAGGACGTCGCGGGGGGACATGATCACGAGCCGCTCCACGACGTTGCGCAGCTCGCGGACGTTGCCCGGCCAGTCGTACTCGAGGAAGTAGGCCAGGGCGTCGGCCGACACCGTCTTCAGCCGGCGGCCGTTCTCGGCGCAGAACACCCGGATGAAGTGCTCGACCAGCAACGGCACGTCCTCCCGGCGCTCCCGCAGGGGCGGGACCTCGATGGGGATGACGTTGAGCCGGTAGAAGAGGTCCTCCCGGAACCGGCCCTCGGCGATCAGCATCTCCAGGCGCCGGTTGGAGGCGGCGATGACCCGCACGTCCACCTTGATGGTCTCCCGACCTCCCACGCGCTCGAAGGCCTGCTCTTCCAGCGCGCGCAGCACCTTGGCCTGCGTCTTGAGGCTCATGTCGCCGATCTCGTCCAGGAACAGCGTGCCGCGGTCGGCCAGCTCGAAGCGGCCCCGGCGGCGGGCCAGGGCGCCGGTGAAGGCCCCCTTCTCGTGGCCGAACAGCTCCGACTCGATCAGCTCCTCGGGGATGGCCGCGCAGTTGACCTCCACGAAGGCGTGCTCCCGGCGGCCCGACAGCTCGTGGATGGCCCGAGCCACCAGCTCCTTGCCGCTGCCGTTCTCGCCGTAGATGAGCACCCGGCCGTTGCTGGGGGCGGCGGTGGCGATCTGCTGCCGGAGCGCGCGGATGGCCGGGCTGTCGCCGATGATCTCCGAGCGCTCGGCCAGGCGCTCCTTGAGGTGGGCATTCTCGCGCTCCAGCCGGGCGTGCTCGAGGGCCCGCGCGACCGTCAGCAGCGTCTTCTCCAGCGACAGGGGCTTCTCGATGAAGTCGTAGGCCCCGAGCCGGGTGGCCTTGACCGCCGTCTCGATGGTGCCGTGCCCCGAGATCATCACCACCGCCGTCTCCGGGCGCAGGCGCTTGAGCGCGGCCAGCGTCTCCAGCCCGTCCCGGCCGGGCATCCAGATGTCCAGGAACACCAGGTCGGGCGCCTCGTCGGCCAGGAGCGCCAGGGCGTCCTCGCCGCTGCCGACGGCGGTGACGCGGTAGCCCTCGTCCTCCAGCACGCCGCGCAGCGCGGCCTGGATGGCCGGCTCGTCGTCGACGATGAGAATATGCTCACCGGCCATGTCGAGCCCCCGGCCTGCCGCGCCCGCGGAGGCGGGCTGACGCCCGCAGGATGTGCTCACCGGCCATCAGCGTGAGGCCTCGACGGCGGCCGTGGCGCGGGAGACGGGCAGCTCCATCACCACCCGGCAGCCCCGGGGCGCGTTGTCCTCCACCCGGACGCTCCCGCCGTGCTCGGTGACGATCTCCTGCACGATCGGCAGGCCCAGGCCCATACCCCCCACCTTGGTCGAGAAGTAGGGCTGGAAGAGCTTCTCGCGGTCCTCGGGGGGGATGCCGGGCCCGGTGTCGCTGACGATGACCTCCGCCCGCCCCACCTCGGGGCGGTGCACGACCTCCACGTCCACGTGGCCGCCGCCGCCGACCGCCTCCACGGCATTGTCCACCACGTTGAGGACGGCCCGGCGGAACTGGTCGGGATCCACCTCCAGCCGGGGCAGGTCGGCCGGGAACCGGGCGGTGAGCGCCAGGGCCGGGTGCGACTCGCGGTACAGGCTCACCACCGCCTCCACGATCGGGCGGATGTCGGTCGGCCGCGGCGCCGGGGCCGGCATGCGGGCGAAGCGCGAGAACTCGTCCACCAGCCGCCGCAGCGCGTCCACCTCCTGCACGATCGTCTCCGTGCACTCGGCCAGCACCTGCCGCTCCTCCTCGCCGGCGCTGCGGGCCAGCCGCCGGCGGAGGCGCTGGGCCGAGAGCTGGATGGGCGTCAGCGGGTTCTTGATCTCGTGCGCGATGCGCTGGGCCACCTCGCGCCAGGCGGCCAGCCGCTGCGCCTTGAGCAGCTCGGTCAGGTCGTCGAAGACGATGACGGCGCCGGCGTACTCGCCCTCGGGCCCGCGCAGCGCGGTGCCCGAGGCCAGCAGCGACAGCTGCGCGCCCTGCCGGCGCAGCTGGAGCGCCTGCTCCACGGTGCCGGTTCGCGTCCGCTGGATGCGGCGGCCCAGGGCGATGATCTCGGCCAGGTCCGGGGTGGCGAAGACCTCCTCCAGCCGGCGGCCGACGGTGGCCCGCTCGTTGAGGCCGAACATCACCGCCGCCGCCCGGTTGACGGTGGTGAGGCGCCCCTGGGGGTCGAGGGAGATCACGCCCGTGGTGACCGCCTGCAGGACCGTCTCGATGTAGCGCCGGCGGTCCTCCAGCTCGGTGTGCTTGTCCTGCAGGTCCAGGTACGCCTCCTCCAGCCGCCGCTTGGACTGCGCCAGGTCGTCCGTCATCCGGTTGAAGGACTCCACCAGGGCACCGATCTCGTCGTCGGCCCGGGCCTGGACCTTGAAGGCCAGGTTGCCGGCCGCCACCTCCCGGGTGCCCTCGGCCAGCTCGGCGATGGGCCCGGTGATGCCGCGGGCCAGGTAGAAGCCGAACCAGACGAACGAGAACACCACGATCAGGGTCATCAGCAGGAACAGCAGGATGTAGATGCCCTTGATCGGGTTCTTGACCAGCTTGAGCTGCTTGTACTCCTGGAAGGACTGCTCGATGCCGCGGACCTTGGCCTCCAGGCGCTCGGTGATGTGGGTGCCGACGACGACGGCGCCCACGGTGGGCCGGTCCGGCAGCCGGACGGCGATCACGGGCACGATGGCCTCGATGAGGTCGCCCGAGGCCAGCTCGCGGACCGTCGTCACCGCCTGGCCCGTCAGGCCGAGCTTGACCTGGCTCTCGTTGACGTCGCGGGTGGGCAGGTCGCCCAGGGCCGGGTCCTTGACGTGGACCAGCTCCTGCCCGCCGGCGCCGAACACGGTCAGCGCGCTGAGGCCCAGCTGCTCCTGCTGCTCGACCAGGTAGGCGGCCAGCGCCTCGCGGCGCGTCTCGTCCAGCAGGCCGTCGCGGGCGATGACCCGGGCCAGGTGCTGGGCGTGACGGAGGGCCGTGCTCTGGAGATTCTGGTAGTAGGTCTGGGCCACCCCCAGGGCCTGGTCGAGCGGGCGCTCCACCTGCGGCTTGAACCAGCCCTCGATGGACTTGTTGATGAAGTTGGAGGCGATGATGAAGATCAGGATGGCCGGCGTCAGCGAGAGCAGCAGGAACGCCAGCACCAGCTTCGACTTGAACTTCGAGCCCAGGAGCTTCTGCCGCCGCTCGAACCAGAGCTTGACCAGGTTGCGGCAGAGCAGGACCAGCAGCAGCAGGAAGACGATCAGGTTCAGGTTGAAGAGCGCGAAGACGACGATGTTGGAGGCCAGCGGCAGCTGGGGCACCCGCATCTCGAGGTTCAGCACGGTGGCCCCGGCCACCAGCACCAGGAAGGCGCTGATCACCAGCAGGTTCCGGCGGCGCCGCGTCTGCTCGCTCAGGAGCGGCATCACTGGATCCGTCGGAGCGTGCGGTACTCCGACTGGGCCTGGGTCTCCTCCGCGGTCCCGGCCATGCGGGCCACGAAGCTGTTCTCGCCGTTCAGGGCCGCCTCGGCCCGCACCCGCACGTAGATGACGTCGGTGGGGGCCAGGCTCGCGACCGGGGTCAGCTTGATGCCGCGGGCCTCGGAGAGCACACGCTGGGCGTCCCAGAGGTCGCGGGTGGTGTAGACGCTGCGGCTCTCGCCCTTCAGGAAGGTGACCTTGTACTCCTTGCTGACCACGTTGTACGTCAGGTGGCGCTCGACCACCCGGGTGACCAGCCGCCGGTCGAACAGCAGGCTGTGGTGCTGCCACAGCTCGACCGTGAAGCGGAGGTGAGCGGGGATGCCGCTCTGGATCCCCTCGTGGAAGCCGGGGGGGATGGCTCCCAGGGCGGCGACGTTGACCGTCACCTCCAGATCATTCAGGAACACTTCCAGTTCCCCGATCCGGAGCTCCGCGCGCGCCGGCGCCGCCGCCAGGGCGAGCGCGAGCGCCGTCGCGAGGACGATCAGCCGGGGGTGCCCCGAACGCATAGGGCGGTCGGATCATTCTACATCGGTCGGACCCCGGCCGGGGGATCCGTGGCCCCCGGGCAGAGGCCGGGAGCAGCCTCGGCCGTCTAGATGCCGGCCAGGCCGGCGGCCGGGACGAGCCGGCCGTTGGCGGCGACCTCCAGCGCGGCGGGGGCGGCAGCGCCGACCGGGCGGCGGTCGAGGCCGAGCGCCCGCTGGATGGCCACGACCAGGTCGAAGTTCAGCGCGTGCCCGGCGTTGCGGGCGATCACGTGGCCGAGGATCGGGCGGCCCAGCAGCGCCAGGTCGCCGATGAGGTCGAGGATCTTGTGGCGCACGAACTCGTCGCGATAGCGGAGGCCGTTGAGGACGCCGCGCTTGCCCACGCCGATGGCGTTCTCCAGCGAGGCGCCGCGGGCCAGGCCGCGCTTGCGCAGCTCCCCCAGGTCCTTCAGGAAGCCGTAGGTGCGGGCCGGAGCGAACTCCTCGACGAACATGCGCTCGGTCGGCGCGCAGGACAGGGCCTGGGTGCCGACCGCCGGATGGTCGTTGTCGAGCGTGTAGCTGATCCGGAACGTGTCGGAGGGCACGATCTGGATCCAGCGGCTGCCGCCGCCGACCCGGATGGGATAGGGGATGACGATCGGGCGCCGGCTGGCCGACTGCTCGGTGCGCCCGGCGGCGGCCAGGAGCGCGACGAACGGCTTGGCGCTGCCGTCGCCGGCCGGGATCTCCGGCCCGTCCACCTCGACCAGGAGGTTGTCCAGGCCCAGCCCGGCGGCGGCGGCCATGAAGTGCTCGACGGTCTGGATCCGGGTGCCGTTGCGGCCGATCGTCGTGGCGTAGTGCGAGTTTACGACGCTCTCGGGCGCCGCGGGAATCGGCTCGCCGTGCCCCGGGACCCGGAAGACGATGCCCGAATTGGCGGGGGCTGGAGAAACCGTGACCCGGGCCGGCTTGCCGGAGTGCAGGCCCACCCCCTCGAGGCTCACCGGCCGGCGGATGGTTCGCTGGTGCATGGCCGGGGGGCAGCGCAGCAACCCGGGTGCCACGGTAGCTCGTTTCCACTAACCTCTTGTACTTCTTGTTGTTTCTGCACCGGGCCGTTTGCAGGAGCGGCCGGCGGCCTGTTGCAGCGGCGACACGCGAAAATCTCTAGATGTCTCGTTTATGGGACACTCAGACGTCCACGACGACGGTCACCTCCGCGGTGCCAGCCTGCTCGCGCACGGCTGCCCGGTGAAGCGTGGCGGCCTTGACCACGGTGCCCGGACGGTGGCGGCGCAGGTCGAGGGCCTCGCCGTGCAGCACGCCGTGGACGAGACCGCCTTCGAGCCGGTCGACCTCCGCCCGGCGCACCGCGAACCCCTCGATCTCGTGCACGTACAGGCACTCGTTGATCCACTCCACCAGGAGGACCTCCGGCGAGGCGGCCTGCGCGCGCACCTCCCGCTGCTCGCGCTCGGCGACATCCTCGGGGGCGACGACGAGGGCGAGGACGCCGAGGGCGGCCTGCGCAAAGGCCTCGGGCAGGCCCGGGCCCCAGGCCCGCACGCCGACGTCCGCCTCGACCTCGAAGTACTCGTAGCCGGCCGGATCAGCCACGTCGGGCGCCGCCGAGGTCGCCGTAGCGGAACTGAAGGATGGCCAGGATGGTGGGGCCCGCGGTCTCCGTGCGGAGCACCCGGGCACCCAGGGTCGCGGGGCGCCATCCGCGCATGCGGGCCGCCTCCACTTCCGGCGCGGCCAGGCCGCCCTCGGGCCCGACCAGCACCGCCGCGGTGCGCGGGGGCGCCGGCACGGCGTCGAGGACGGCGGCCAGCGGCGGGGCCTGCCCTTCCCAGAGGCAGAGCGCCAGGTCCACGCCCGCCGCCAGCGCCAGGCGGTCGGCCAGCGGGGCGGGCGCGTCCACGACGGGGACGACCGCGCGCCCACACTGCTTGGCGGCCTCGCGCGCGACCCGCTGCCAGCGTCGCGC
>JBBIIW010000120.1:0-7675 GCA_037446305.1 Candidatus Rokuibacteriota bacterium | reverse complement strand
GCGCGGGGGCCAGGGCCCGGGCCAGCGCCACCCGCTGCTGCTCGCCGCCCGACAGCTGCGCCGGGTAGCGGTGGCGGTACCCGCCCAGGTGCACCAGGTCCAGCAGCGCGTCCACCCGGCGCTCGATCTCCGCGCGCGGCCGGCCCCGGGACTCCAGCCCGTAGGCGACGTTGCGGGCCACGGTCAGGTTGGGGAACAGGGCGTAGGACTGGAAGACGATCCCGTAGTTGCGCTGCCCGGGCGGCAGCGCGGACACGTCCACGCCCGCCATGTGGACGCGCCCCGCGTCCTGCCGCTCGAGGCCGGCGATGATCCGGAGCAGCGTCGTCTTGCCGCAGCCGCTCGGGCCCAGGAAGCAGACGAACTCCCCCTCGCTGATGGCCAGCGAGACCTCGCGGAGGGCGACCGTGGACCCGAACCGCTTCGCGATGCCGCGCAGCTCGACGGCCGGCGGGCCGCCGCCGGGCGCGGGGGGCGTGGCCCCCCGCGCCGTCATCGGGCGTAGCGCCGCGTCCACTCGGCCAGGATGCGGTCCCGGTTCTGGGCCGACCAGTCGAAGTCGTTCGGGTACACGGCCTTGCTGATGTCGGGCGGCAGGCCTTCGGGCACCGGGAAGCCGGCCACGGCCACGGCGCCGAAGTACTTGGCGTAGAGCGCCATCGCCTCGTCGGAGATGGCCCAGTCCAGGAACTGGCGGGCGGCCGGGTTGTGGCGCCCCTTCCGGGTCAGCGCGTTGGCCTCGATCTCGTAGCCCGAGCCCTCGCGGGGCAGGACCATCTGGATCGGCGCCCCGTCCTTCTTCATCTTCAGCGCGACGTACTCGAAGGAGATGCCGATGGCCCGCTCCCCGGCCGCCGCGTCCTTGCACGGCTTGGAGCCCGACTTCGTGTACTCCGCGATGTTCTGGTGCAGGGCGTCCAGGTACTTCCAGCCCTCGGCCTCCTTCATCCGCTGCAGGATGGACACCACCGAGAGGTACCCCGTGCCCGAGCTGTTCGGGTTGGGCATGACCAGGTGGCCCTTGTAGACGGGCCGGGTGAGGTCGGCCCACGAGGTCGGGATCGGCAGGTTGTGCCGCTTGACCGCTTCGGTGTTGACGCAGAAGGCGGAGACGTAGATGTCGATGCCGACCCAGGAGGGTGGGTCCGCCCGGTCGCGGAACAGCGGCTGCACCCGGGCCAGGCCCTTCGGGGCATAGGGCTCCAGCAGGCCTGCCTGCTTGAAGACGAGCATGTTGGTGGCCGCCACGCCCCAGATGACGTCGGCCTGCATGTTGTCCTTCTCGGCCATGAAGCGCGCCGAGATGTCCCCGGTGGACAGGCGCAGCATCTTGATGTCCAGGTTCGGCAGCGCCTTCCCGATCGCCTTCATGTAATCCGTGATCTGCTCGTTCTCGATGGCCGTGTAGATGACGACCGTGTCCTTCGCGGCCGCGCCTGCCGGCGCGCCGCCCACCACCAGCACCACTGCCGCGAGCACCGCCAGCCGACGCCACCCTGTCCGCATAGCTCCCTCCTCGATCGACGCCCGCCGCCGGCATCTCGCCGGCGACGATGAGTGTCCTCCGCTCCGCCCACGCTCACCGCCACCGCCTCGGCCGGCAGGTCGATCCGCCGGCGGCCGCGCCGGCCGGCGACCACGCGCGGTCAGCCGGCCGTGAAGCCGCCGTCCACCACCAGCTCGGCGCCGGTCATGTACGACGACTCGTCGCTGGCCAGGAAGAGCGCGACGCTGGCGATCTCCCCCGGCCGGGCGATGCGCCCCAGCGGGATGCCGGCCTCGAACTCCTTGCGGAGCGCCTCGGTGAGGTAGGGCTTCTGCAAGGGCGTGTCCACGATGCCGGGATGGATGATGTTGCACCGGATGCGGTCACGGGCGAACTGGATGGCCAGCGACTTGGTCAGCGAGATGAGCCCGCCCTTGGCCGCCGTGTAGGCGTCCTGGGCCCGGGTGAAGCCGACCAGGGCCGACACCGAGCCCATGATGATGATCGAGCCGCCGCCGGCCCGCTGCAGATGCGGGATCCCGTGCTTGGCGACCCAGAAGACCGACTTGAGGTTGATGGCCATCACCCGGTCCCACCAGCGCTCGTCCGTCTCCAGCACCGAGCGGTCACGGTCCTTCCACAGCACGCCGGCGTTGCTGTAGAGCACGTGGAGCGCCCCGAAGTGCCGGGCGCCGTCCTCGACCATGCGGCGGACGTCGTCCTCGACCGCCACGTCCCCGGTGACCGCCAGCCCCCGCCCCCCGGCCTCCTCCACCAGCCGGACCGTCTCCCTGGCCGCCGGCTCGTCGATGTCGGCCACCACCACCCGCGCCCCCTCGCGCGCGAAGAGCACGGCCGCCTCGCGGCCGATCCCCATGCCGGCGCCCGTGATCAGCGCGACCCGGTTCTGGAGTCTCATCTCATCTACTGTCCGGGCACGGGCACCCGGGCTGGCGCCCGCCCGTGCCCCGCCGCGATCCCCCCCGGCGAGGTCTCCCCCGCCCGATCCGCGTCCCGACGCCGCCGGACGCTGTCCCCGCGCCCGCTCATATCCGCTCGAAGTTGCGCATCAGCTCCCAGTCGGTCACGGCCTGATCGAACGCCGCCTGCTCCAGGCGCGCCGTGTGCAGGTAGTGCTGGACGACGCGCTCGCCGAACGCCGCCCGCGCCACTTTGGAGCGCTCCAGCTCCTCGATGGCCTCGCGCAGCGTCTTGGGGACCTCGGGCAGCGTGGCGTCCTGGTAGGCGTTGCCCTCGTACAGGCGCGGGGCTTTGAGCCGGCTCTGGATGCCGTGCAGACCGGCGGCGATGGTGGCCGCGATGGCCAGGTACGGGTTGGCATCCGCGCCCGGGATCCGGTTCTCCACCCGGAAGGCGGGGCCGTGCCCGCAGAGGCGGAAGCCGCACGTGCGGTTGTCCCACCCCGCCACGATGCGCGTGGGCGCGAACGAGGCCGCCTGGTAGCGCTTGTACGAGTTCACGGTCGGCGCGTAGAAGTAGGCCAGCTCGCGGGCGGCCGCCATCTGCCCGGCCAGCCACGACCCGAACAGCGGCGGCAGCGCGCGGGGCGGTCCGGGCCCCGCCCCGGCGAAGAGCGCCTTCCGTCCCGTGCGGTCCCAGAGCGACGAGTGGAGGTGGAAGGAGGAGCCGGCGGCCGCCGCGTCCGGCTTGGCCATGAACGTGAGGCAGCAGCCCTGCAGATCGGCGATCTCCTTGGCGCCGTGCTTGTACAGCGCCGTCCGGTCGGCCATCTCCAGGGCCTCGGCGTACTCGAGGTTGATCTCCTCCTGGCCCCGGCCCCACTCGCCCTTCGAGGTCTCCACCGGGATGCCGGCGCCCTCCAGGCCGTTCCGGATGGCCCGGATCAGCGGCTCCTCGCGCGTCGTCTGCAGGATGTGATAGTCCTCCAGGTAGCCGGCCACCGGCGTGAGGTTCTGGTAGCGCCGGGCGCGGGCGGCCGCGAACGACTCCCGGAAGCAGTACAGCTCCAGCTCCGCCGCCACCTTGACCACGTAGCCGGCCTCCGCCGCCCGCTGGACCTGCCGCTTGAGCACCCAGCGAGGCGCCTCCTCGATGGGGCTGTCCTCGTCCGTGTAGACGTCGCAGAACACGAGCGCCGTCCCCGGCAGCCAGGGCAGCCGGCGCAGCGTCGCCAGGTCGGGCACCACCTTCATGTCGCCGTATCCGCGCTCCCAGGACGTCAGCGCGAACCCCGGCAGGGGCTCCATCTCCATGTCGACGGTGAACAGGTAGATGCAGGCGTGCGTCCCCTGGCGCGCGACGTGCTCCAGGAAGTGGCGGGCCACGACGCGCTTGCCCATCAGCCGGCCGTAGGTGTCGGGGAAGACGGTCAGGACGGTGTCGATCTCGCCACGCCGGACGGAGGCGGCCAGGGACTTGAGATCCAGGCGGCCCGGCATGGCGCGGATAGTAGCGTATCCGGCGGGGCTGTGCCATCCTCCCCCGGGATGATCGCCCGCAGCCGCCGGGTCGTCGTCGCCTGGACGCTGTACGACTTCGCGAACTCCGCCGTGGCCGCCATCGTGGTGGCCACGATCTTTCCCCGCTACTACGCCGAGCTGGTGGTCGGCAACCAGGAAGGCCGGGGCGACCTCTGGTGGGCCCTGGTGAACTCCACCACCATGATCGTCGTGGCGCTCACGGCACCCGTGCTGGGCGGCATCGCCGACCACGCCGGCGTGCGCCGTCCCTTCTTCATCGGCTTCACGCTCTGCTCGGTGGCCGCCACCGCGCTGCTGGCCACGATCGGACCCGGCATGGTGGTGCCGGGCTACCTGCTGGGCGTGGCCGCCCTGGTCACGTACGAGGCGGCCTTCGTCTACTACAACGCCTACCTGCCGCGCATCGCCACGCCCGGCGAGCAGGGGCGCGTGTCGGCGGCCGGCTTCGCCGTGGGGTATGCGGGCTCGCTGGCGGCGTTCCTGATCGCCATTCCACCCGCCCGCCTGGAGGCGTACTGGCTGTGCTTCCTCACCACCGCGGCCCAGTTCGGGCTCTTCGCCCTCCCCGCCTTCCTCCTGCTGCCCCCCGACAGCCGGCAGGCGGTGCCCTTCGGCGCGGCGATGCGGCGCGGGGTGCAGGACACGCTGGCCACCCTGCGCGAGATCCTGCGGGCGCCCGAGCGGACCGCCATGAAGCGCTTCCTGCTCGCCTACCTGGTCTACGAGGACGGCGTGAACACGGTCATCGCCTTCTCGGCAGTCTTCGCCGGCAAGACGCTCGGCTTCACCTTCACCGAGACGCTGGCGCTGTTCATGCTGGTGCAGATCGCGGCGCTCGTCGGCTCCGCGGCCTGGGGGCCGCCGGCCGACACCCGGGGCCCGAAGTTCGTCGTCACCCTGATGCTGCTGCAGTGGACCGTGGTGACGGTCCTGGCCTGGTTCGTGGATGCCAAGTGGCAGTTCTGGGTGGTCGCAGTCCTGGCCGGCACCGGCCTGGGGGCCATCCAGGCGGCCAGCCGGACCTTCATGGCCACGCTGATCCCGGCGGGACGGGAGGCGGAGTTCTTCGGCTTCTATGCCCTGGTGGGCAAGACCGGCGCCATCGTCGGCCCGCTGGTCTTCGGCGGCGTGTCGTGGCTCATGGCCGGCAACCAGCGGGCGGCCATCCTGGCCGTCGGGCTGTTCTTCGTCGTCGGGCTGCTGCTGCTGCTCCGCGTGCGGGCCGGCGGTCCCACGGGCCGTTGAACCACGCCTGGGTTCTCGCTCCTCGGCCGGCGGCGCCCTGGCGCCGGTCAGAAGTCCCCGTCCCTGACGTAGGGATAGCTCCAGAGGGTCACCTGCAGCAGGCAGGACTTCACCCAGGCCAGGGCCATCTTCTCCACCTCCTCCGGCGGATGCCCCTTCCGGGCCAGGAACGGCCTCAGGGTGAACGTCACCGGGAACACCAGCAGGACGAGGTCGCGGAACGGAACGATCGGGGCCGCCAGGACGCCGTCGGTGCGGTTCTTCCGGGTCCGGTGATGGCGCAGCCCGATCTCGTGCTGGTAATCCAGCCAGCGCTGGTCGTACTCGGCCCGCGCCGTGTCGAGGATCCACTGGCCGAACCGCTGGCGCACCGCGGCCAGGTAGTCGCCCAGGGGTCGGCCGTCCGTGCGGCTGGCGAAGGCGGCGAGCAGGTGCGGGTTCGAGGCCACGAATCCGTACCAGACGTCCAGGATGGCCTCCACCTGGTCCCGGACCACGTCGTGGGAGAGCCGGAGGTACCGGACATCCTCGTCGCCGAACAGCACGCTCTTCTTCATGCGCTCGAAGTCGTCCATGGTCACGGGCGAGCGCCCCACCGCGCTGGTTCCATAGGTGTACCCGGGAATGGCGCCGGTCTCCGCCATGACAGATCCTCCTCGCCTGTCGTCGTCGGCGTCGCGTCGCGCCGCGGGACCCATGGTCCCCGGACGGGCCGGCTCTTGTCACGACCGCACTTTTCGGTAAGGTAGTTACCCGATGGTGCCCCGCCCCGCCCAGGCCGCCGGCGAGGCCGCGAACGGACACGCCGTCCCGGTCGCCGCCATGGTGGAGAGCATCGTCGGCTGCAAGTGGTCGGTCCGGCTCCTGGCGCTGTGCGCCGAGGGCCAGACCCGTCCCAGCGCGCTCCTGCGGGCGTGCCCGGGCCTGTCGGCCAAGGTCATGAACGAGCGGCTGCGCAAGATGATGCGCTTCGGCATCCTGCAGCGCACGGTGTTCGGCGACCGGCCCCCGGTCGAGGTGGAGTACCGCCTGACCCCCTTCGGCCGCCGCTTCATGCGCATCCTGACCGAGGTGCGCCGCCTGCAGGAGGCCGTGGACGGGGGCGCGTTCCCGGCGGCCGGCGGCGCCCCGTCCCGCGCCGCCGGCGCTCGCCCGGCGCTGAGCCCCGGTGGCCCGCGCTAGGCGATCGAGAGCGGGACGGGCGGGATCAGCAGCACCAGCAGGAGCAGGCAGAGGAGCCCGACCAGGTAGCGGCCGGGACTGAGGGGCGTGACGTCGTCGAGCGGCGGCGTGTGGTGGAAGCCGACCAGGAAGAACAGCAGCGCCGCCCAGACGAACCAGTTGGCCGATCCCGTCACCACGCCCAGCAGCAGCAGGGCGCCGAAGGTCGTGAGACCGACCAGGCGATGCCGGCGGCCGAAGAGCGCGTACGCGATCCGCCCGCCGTCGAGCTGCCCGACCGGGAACAGGTTGAGCGCGGTCACGAAGAAGCCCGCCCACCCGGCCACCCCGACCGGGTGCAGGAAGACGTCCATGCCGTCCGGGATGGGACCGAACTGCCAGTAGACGATGGCCTTCAGCAGCAGCGGGTCGCCGAACCGGACCGCCTCCCCGACCGGCACCACGTCCACCGTGGACCAGCGCAGTCCGATCAGCATGGCCGGGATGGCCACCAGGAGGCCGGCCAGCGGCCCGGCGGCCGCGATGTCGAAGAGCGAGTTGCGGTTCCGGGCCGGCGAGCGCATCCGGATGATGGCGCCCAGCGTGCCGAACAGCACGATGGGCGGGGCCGGGATGAAGTAGGGCAGGCTCACCGAGGCCCGGTGGTACCGGGCGGTGAAGTAGTGCCCGAACTCGTGCACGCCCAGGATGGCCAGCAGGGTGGCGGCGAACGGCAGCCCGCTGAGCAGGGCGCCCGGGATGGTGTCCCGGCCCATGGCCGGGAAGGTCGGGGAGCCGAAGAAGAGGGCGCCGGCCACCAGCGTGCTCAGGCAGGTGAGCGCGAAGAGCAGGACGTTCAGCCCCACCCGCTGGCGCGGCCCCGCCTCCTGCAGCGGCAGCGCCTGCACCACGACCTCGCCGCCCTCGGCCCGCAGGAACGGCGTGTAGCCCAGGGGCCGGCAGCGCTCGACCAGCATCTCGAGGGCCCGCGCCGGCGCCACCCGGAGACGGCCCCGGTACACGAGGGCCGGTCCCAGCGCCTGCACCTGGCGCACGGTCAGGACGTCCTCCACGCCCGGGCGGAGCAGTTCCTCGGTGAACAGCAGGTCGTCGGCCGGCGGACGGACCACCAGGGGCCGGGCGCGCGGCCAGAGACGCATGCGGTCAGCCTACCATGCGGCCAGACGACCGACGACGCGGCGCACGGCCGGCAGGCCGCCGTCGAGGTACACGACACCGAGCACGGCCTCCAGCGCGGTGGCCAGGATCGAGGCCCGCTCGGCGCCCCCGCTGGCCGCCTCGCCGCGCCCCAGCCGGAGCA
>JBBIIW010000119.1:0-7704 GCA_037446305.1 Candidatus Rokuibacteriota bacterium | reverse complement strand
CGGCTGGCCGCCCGCGCCGCCCGCGGCCTGTCGCCCTTCGTGGGGCGTGACGAGGCGCTGGCCACGCTGCAGCACGCCTGGACGGCCGCCCGCGCCGGCCGGGGGCAGGTCGTCTTCGTCGTCGGCGACGCCGGCATCGGCAAGTCCCGGCTGCTCCTGGAGTTCCACCGGCGCCTCGGAGAGGCGGCAACGTGGGTCGAGGGCGAGTGCATCTCCTACGGCCAGACCACGCCCTTCCTGCCCATCATCACCATGCTGCGCCGGAGCTTCGGGGTCGAGGACCGCGACCGTGACGCGGACATCATCGCCAGGGTGCGCCGGGCCCTGGCCCCGCTCGGCCCGGAGGCCGCCGCCGGCGAGCCCTACCTGCGCTACCTGCTCAAGGTCGACCCGGGCGACGCGACCGTGGCCGGGATGGAGGCCGGCCAGCGCCGGGCGCGGATCGTCGAGGCCGTCGAGCGGCTGACCGCCGCCGCCAGTCGCGGCCGCCCCGTCGTCCTGGTCGTCGAGGATGCCCACTGGATCGACGACGCCTCCGAACAGCTCCTGCAGTCGCTCGTCACGAGCCTGGCCGGCCTGGCCGTGCTGCTGATCGTCACCTACCGGCCCGCCTACCAGCAGCCCTTCGGCGACCGCTCCTACTTCTGGCGCATCCCGCTGCAGCCGGTCGAGACCTCGGCCGCCGCCGAGATCGTCCGGGCCAGCCTGGGCGCGGCGGACCTGCCCCGGGAGCTGGTCGCGGCCGTGGCGGCCAAGGCCGAGGGCAACCCGTTCTTCCTGGAGGAGATCGGCCGCACGCTGCTCGAGACCGGCGCGGTACGGCTGGAGCGGGGCCGCCTGGTCGCCACCGCGTCGGCGGCGACCCTGGTGGTGCCCGACACGGTGCAGGACGTGATCGCGGCGCGCATCGACCGCCTGGCCGAGCCGCAGAAGCGGACGGTGCAGACGGCCTCCGTGATCGGCCGGGAGTTCACGCTGGGGCTGCTGCGCCGCATCTCGGACGTCCAGGAGCAGCTCGAGACCTGCCTGGCCGATCTCAAGCAGATCGAGCTGATCTACCAGACGAGCCTGAGGCCGGACGACCCCCGGTACGCCTTCCGCCACGCGCTGACCCAGGATGTGGCCTATACCTCCCTGCTGCAGGCCGAGCGCCGGCGGCTGCACGCCGCGATCGGCGCCGCCATCGAGGACCTCTACGCGGCCCGCCTGGACGACCACGTCGAGGAGCTGGTGCACCACTTCCAGATCGGGGAAGTCTGGGACCGGGTCGTCCGCTACGCCCGGGAGGCGGGCGACCGCGCCGCCCGGCTGTTCGTGGACCGCCGGGCCGTGGACTTCTACGAGCTGGCCCTGGACGCGCTCGGCCGCCTGCCCGAGACGGCCGAGACGGCCCGGGCCGGCATCGAGATCCGGCTGGTCCTGCGCCCGCCGCTGTGGCGGGCGGGCCGCCTGGAGCCCCTCTTCCAGCGCTTCCGGGAGGCCGAGGCCCTGGCCACGCGGTGGGGCATCAGCGAGGTGCTGGATACGATCTACGCCTACCTGGTGCAGTACCACTGGGCCAAGGGCAACCCCGACGAGGCGCTGAGCTATGCGGACCGCTGCCTGGCCCTGGCCGAGACCCGCAATGACCTCGGGCTGCGCGTCACCGGCCTCTTCTACCGCGCCCACACCTACTACACGACGGGGCGCCACCGGGAGGCGATCGCCGACTGCGAGGCCATCATCGCGGCCCTGGCCGGCCGGGAGCAGGAGCGCTTCGGCCTCTCCGGCCTGCCCTACTGCGGGGCCTGCGGCATGGCCGCCATGGCCCTGGCCGAGCTGGGCGACACGGCGGCTGCCCTGGCCATGGCCGAGCGGGGCGTCGCCGTGGCCGACGCGGCGGACCACCTCTACAGCAAGTGCGCCATCCGGGCGACCCTGGGCACCGTCCTCGCCCACGCCGGCCGGCCCGACGAGGTCCCGGCGCTCGTCGAGCCGGTCGTGGCCGCCTGTCGCGAGAAGAACTTCGCCGGCCAGTTCATGCTGGCCGCCCTGGCGCTCGCCGGATCCTACGCTGCCCTGGGGCGCGGGGGCGAGGCCGCCGACCTGGCCGGACAGGCCATCGCGCTGCAGGAGAGCCTGCAGGCGTACTCGGACCGGGCCTGGATGCACGCCGTCAAGGCCCAGGGGCACCTGGCTGCCGGCGAGCTGGACGCCGCCGCCGAGGACGTCCGGCAGGCCCTGGAGTACGCTGCCCGGCACGGCGAGCGCGGGTGGGAGGCCTGGGCTCACTACGTGGGGGGCATGGTCGCCGCCCGGCGCGGCGACAGCCGGGCGGCGGCTCACCACCTGGCCCGGGCCCGGGCCCAGGCCGAGGCGCTGGGGCTCGGGACCCTGATGGCCCGCCTGGGGGAAGCGCCGGTTGCCCCGGGTTGACAGGGCCGGCAGGCGCGGGCGACCTCCTGGCCGCCCTCGCCGATCGCGTCGCCTTCGAGGCGGGCGCGGCCGGTCTCCGGCGTCGTGCCCTGCCATCGGGTGATCCGCAGCGACGGGACCTGGGGAACGTACGCGCTGGGGCCGGCGGTCAAGACCGGCCTGCTGGCGCTCGAGCGGAGCGCCGGCGGGCCGCGCCGGTGGTAGCATGCGGCCATGATCCGCCTGATCCTCGCGGTGGCGGCACTGGCCCTGGCGCCGGCCGCGGGCGCCGAGCTCCTGCCCCTGGTCGACGCGCACATCCACTACAGCCAGGACGCCTGGGGCGTCGTGTCGCCCGAGGAAGCGCTGGCCGTGCTGGCCGGGGCCGGCGTCGTGCGCGCGCTGGTCTCCAGCACGCCGGACGACGGGACGCTGAGGCTCTACGAGCGCGCCCCCCGCGTCGTCGTCCCCTTCCTGCGCCCGTACCGGACGCGCGCCGACATGGCGACCTGGACCCGCGACCCGGCCGTCGCCGCCTACGTCGAGGGGCGGCTGCAGCGGGGCATCTACCGCGGCATCGGCGAGTTCCACATGACATCCGCCGAGGTGGACGGCCCGGTCCTGGCGCGCTTCGCCGAGCTGGCCGAGCGGCACAATCTCTTCTGGCACGCCCACGTGGACGCGGCCACGGTGGAGGCCCTCCTGACGCGCTATCCGAGGGTGCGGATCCTGTGGGCCCATGCCGGCATGTCGGCCTCCGCCGAGACGGTGGGACGGCTGCTGGGGCGGTTCTCCACCCTGTGGGTCGAGCTGTCCCTGCGCTCGGACGTGGCGCCCGGCGGCACGCTCGATCCCGCCTGGCAGGCCCTGTTCCTGGCTCACCCGGACCGCTTCCTGGTCGGCACGGACACGTGGACGCCCACGCGGTGGGGAACCCTCGCCGACGGGATGCGGGCCGTCCGGCAGTGGCTGGCCCAGCTCCCCCCTGACGTGGCCGAGCGGATCGCCTACCGCAACGCCGAGCGCCTCTTCCCCTGACCGCCGAGCGCGGCGATGAGCCGGCGGTCGGAGTCGTAGCGGAGGCGGGCAAGGGCCTCGGCCGGCGTGGCCCACGCCACCTCGTCCACCTCGTGGTCGTGATCCCCCACCTTGGCGACCGGGCGCATGAGAAACCACCGGACGGTCTTCCTGATCCGCCGCCCCTGGCGCTGGAACCAGTAGGTGACGGGCTCCAGCTCGCGCACCAGCTCGCACTGGTAGCCCGTCTCCTCGCGCACCTCGCGCAGGGCCGCCTCGGCGCTCCGTTCGCCGGGCGCCAGCGCGCCCTTGGGCAGCGTCCAGACCGCCCGGTTGCGCAGGTCGCGCGCCCGGATCAGCAGGACGCGCCCGTCTTCATCGAGGACGACCCCGCCCGCGGAATACTCGAAGACCGGCCGGCGGTCCTCCATGGCGGGCCGCCGGCGCTCAGGCGCCCTGTTCGGCGCGCAGGCGCACGGCCTTCAGCGTCTCCACCAGCCCATCGCGCTCGGCGGCGCGCGTGATGAACGCCGGCAGCACCGTCCGGGCCGCCATGGCGTAGGTCAGGACGACGTGGCTCCCCCGGGGCTCGATCTGCCAGTACCCCCAGCTGTCCCGGAAGAGGTCGTTGGGCCGGTCGTGGGCCAGGCGCCACTCGAGCCGCCGCCGGTGAGGATCCGCGTAGTTTTCCACGTGGAAGCCGAACGAGAAGGGGCCCACCCCCACGACGTAGCGGATCAGCGCGTGACGCGCGTCGGCCTCCAGCACGGAGGCCTCGATGACACCGGGGTAGAGACCGCGGTGCCCGCGGTAGTCGACGAGCACGCGCCACACGGCCTCGGGCGCCGCCTGCACGCGGGCCAGGGCCGTGCCCCCCTGGCCGCTGCCGGCGCCGCCGGGCGGGAGCACGTCGAGCACGACGATCTCGCCGGCCTCCAGCCGCGCCTGCTGGTCGGAGGAGAGCCCGACCGGTTTGGCCTCGCCGTTCCAGGTTGCGACAATGACAAGCGCGGTCAGCAGGATGCGACGGACCATGACCACCTCGGTTCTTCCGGACAGACTGGAGCAGCCCTGAGGGCCCTCTCGCGATGACCGGCCCACAGTGTGACACGGCTGCGACCAGGAGCAAGCGCAAAAATGCGGGCGGGCTCGTGCTGCTGCTCCTGGTGGCCGTGGGCGTCGGCCTGACGGCCGAGGCCCGGCCGTCGTGGCCGCCGTTCCTGGCCCCGCGCGACCGCTTCTCGCCGGCGGTGGCGGCGGCCGTCGACCGCGTCTGGCTCGAGCCCACCCTCAGCCGCCGGGTGGAGGGCCGGCCGGCGCGCGTGCCGTTCGACCTCTACCTGGCCTTCGTGGACACGCCGGAGGTGACGGCCGCCGCCGGGCGGCACCTGGGGCTGGCGGCGTACGAGGTCGTGCCGGTGGGCAACGAGACCTACCTGGCCATCGACGGCGACGAGTCGCGCGGCACGTTCCAGGTCGTGCAGCGGGAGACGACCCGGCGGGTGATGCTGTCGTCGGGCGAGCACCACAGCGCCCTGATCGGCACGATCACGGGCAGCGCGCTCACCGTGCTCGACCTCCGCCCGACCCCGGAGGCCGTGGAGCAGGCCCTGCAGGCGCACGTCCGCATCGACCAGCCCTTCGCCGCCGCGCTGGCCCGCCTGCTGGTCGCGCTCTTCGGGCACATCGCCGACCGCAAGCTGGGCGAGGGGATCGAGGTGTCGGCGCGGGTGGCGGAGTGGGCGGTGGCCGCCCCCCACGACTTCTGCGGCTGGCTGGCCGCCGCGCCCATCACGCCGGCCAGCCGTCTGCGCTTCGAGGCCGCCTTCGACGGCTGCCACTGACCGGCCGCGTTGGACAACGCGGCCGGCTCCGGCTACCCTTGGGGCCGCACGCGCCGCTGACTTGACCTGAGCGAGGGCGCATGGCGACCTCCGGAGGCCGCGCCCGGCCGCGGTACCGCTGGGCCGTGAAGGCATACGACTCGCTGTACCGCCTGCTCCACGGGCTCGACTCGCCGGCATCCGCCGTCGGTCCCGTGCTCAGGGTCGAGATCCGCCGCATCTGGCGCCCGCGCACCCTGCCCGACGGGACCCGGCTGGCGCCCGGAGACCGCATCGGCATCCTCCACCTCGACAACGCGCACGTGGCCGCCCTGCACGTCGACGGGCGATCGCCGCTGGCCCTGGGACTCGAGTTCCGCCGCCGGCTGATGGACTCGCTGCACGTCCTGGCCGCGCAGGCCGCTCCCGGCGGGCCGCTGGCCGGAGTGCGGGCCTTCGCAGCCGTCACGATCTTCCACCGCGGGCTGAGCCGGCTCGGCTTCGTGTCCGAGCCGGACAGCGCGCCATGGGCCCGGCTGGTGGCCGCCTACCAGCGGGCCCTGCTCGCCTCGCTGCACCCGGCCGGGCACCTGCGCTTCCACCGCGCGGCGTACCCGCGGGCCTGCCGCCTGTGGCTGACGCGCGACGTGCTCGTCGCCCGCTACGGCCGCGCCCCGCTGGCCGCCCGCTGATCGGCCCCGCCGCCGGCGGCGGGGACGCGTGCTACGATCGGCCGACAGCTCGTCCCGACCAAGGAGACCGATCGCATGCCCGTCCAGCACGTGGGCCGCCCGCTCAAGCGGCTCGAGGATCCCCGGCTCGTCACCGGCCGTGACCCCTACGTCAACGACGTCCGCCTGCCCCACGCCCTCACCATGGCGGTCGTGCGTAGCCCCCACGCCCACGCCGAGGTCCGCCGCGTCGACGTCGACGCCGCGCGCCGGATGCCGGGGGTGGTCGCCGTGCTCACCGCCGCCGACGTCAACGCGGAGGTCGGCGTCATCCACAGCCCGGTGCCCGACCAGGCCTTCGACATCGTGAACCGCCGGGGCCACACGCTGCTGGCCGAGGACCGCGTGCGCTACGTCGGCCAGCCGGTGGCGGTCGTGGTGGCCGAGACGCCCGGCGCGGCGGCCGACGCCGCGGAGGCCGTCGGCGTGGACTACGCCCCGCTGCCGGCCGTGGTCGATGCCGCCGCCGCCCTGGAGCCCGGGGCCCCGCTGCTCTACCCGGAGCTCGGCAGCAACCTGGCCGTCCGGGTCCGGCGCGAGAAGGGCGACGTGGAGGCCGCGTTCCGGCAGGCCGCGGTGGTGGTGGAGGCCACCATGGTCAGCCAGCGCGTGATCCCGTTCGCCATGGAGCCCCGCGCCTGCAGCGCCGTCTGGGACGCGGCGGCCGGGCGCCTCACCGTCTGGGGCGACACGCAGGTGCCGCACCGCATGCGCGACCAGATCGCCGCCCGCCTGGGGCTCGAGCCCGCGCAGGTCCACGTGCTCACGGCCCGCGTCGGCGGCGGCTTCGGCGCCAAGGTCCCCGTGTACCAGGAGGACGTGCTGGTGGCGCTCCTGGCCCGGCGGCTGGGACGGCCGGTGCGCTGGGCGGCCGGGCGGCGCGAGGACGTGCAGGCGACGGGGCACGGCCGCGACATGCGCTGCCACCTGCGGCTGGCCGCCGACGCCGGCGGTCGCGTGCTGGCGCTGGACGCGCGCATCACCGGCAACGTGGGCTTCTGCCTGTACCACGTGGGGCCGATCCTCCCCGTGCTCTGCGGCCAGATGATCACCGGCTGCTACGACATCCAGACCGCGCGGGTCGAGGTCCAGGCGGCGTACACCACGACCATGGGCACGGTCCCCTACCGGGGCGCCGGGCGGCCGGAGGCCGCCTACTTCATCGAGCGGGGCATGAACCTGCTGGCCGCCCGGCTGGGGCTGGATCCGGCAGAGGTGCGCCGGCGGAACTTCATCCCGGCCGACCGCTTTCCCTACACGACGATGATGGGCCTGTCCTACGACAGCGGGGACTACCACCGCGCGCTCGATCACGCCCTGGCCCGGGCCGACTATCCGGGACTGCGGCGGGAGCAGGAGGCCGCGCGCCGGGCCGGGCGGCTCTACGGGATCGGCCTCGCCTGCTACGTCGAGATCTGCGGCTTCGAGGACGACGAGGTGGCCGATGTGGAGGTGGACGACGCCGGTCGGGTGACCGTCCTGACCGGCACCGCCTCGCACGGCCAGGGGCACGAGACGGCCTTCGCCCAGCTGGTGGCCGACGAGCTGCAGGTCCCTCTCGAGCTGGTCACCGTCGTCCACGGCGACACGGCGCGCGTGCGCAGCGGCGTGGGCACGTTCGGCAGCCGGTCCCTGGCCCGCGGCGGCATGCACGCCCTGGGCAACGCGCGGCAGGTCAGGGCCCGCGCCATCGAGATCGCGGCGGGCCTGCTGGAGGCGGCCGCCGCCGACGTCGTGCT
>JBBIIW010000118.1:0-7720 GCA_037446305.1 Candidatus Rokuibacteriota bacterium | reverse complement strand
CGGCCGGGGCCCGTCTCGGCGGTGCCGGTGCCGCCGATGCGGGCGGTGGCCTCGGCGCCGTGGCCGCGCAGGCGCGCGATCATGAGGTCCACCGGGCCGCCGGGGGCCGCCTGCACGATGACGAAGTTGATCAGCATGATTCCGAACAGGGTGGGGACGACCAGGAGCAGGCGGCGGGCGATGTAGGCCAGCATCAGTCGTCTCGGGTCCGGGACCGGGCCCTCAGCGCTTCGCGGGGTCGATCCACCAGGTGTCGAAGCCCAGGGCGTACTTCGGGGCGACCGCCGGCCGGCCGAAGCGGTCCCAGTACGCCACGCGGAAGGCGGTGATGTGCCAGTGCGGGATCACGTAGTGGCTCCAGAGCAGGACCCGGTCCAGCGCCCGCGTGCGGGCCACCAGCGAGGGCCAGTCGGGCGCCGCGATCAGGCTGGCGATCAGCGCGTCCACCACCGGGTCGCGGATCCCGGCCAGGTTGCGGCTGCCGGGCGTGTCGGCGGCCGCCGATCCCCAGTAGTCCAGCTGCTCGTTGCCCGGCGAGAGCGACTGGGGGAACACGGCCACCGTCATGTCGAAGTCGAAGTGCTTGAGCCGGTACTCGTACTGGGCGGCGTCCACGGTCCGCACGCGGGCGGCCACGCCCAGCCGCTCCAGGTTCTTCACGAAGGGCAGCGTGATGCGCTCCCAGTTCGCGTCGCCGAGCAGGATCTCGAAGGCCAGGGGCTCGCCCGTCTCCCGGTGGACCAGGCGCAGGTCGCGCACCACCCAGCCGGCCTCGTCCAGCAGGCGCAGGGCGGCCAGCAGGTTGGGGCGGATGTCCCCCTCCTCGGTCGAGGGCGGCCGGTACTCGGTGGTGAAGACCTCCTCGGGCAGCCGGTCGCGGAACGGGGCCAGGAGCTCCCGCTCGCGCGGGCCGGGCCGCCCGCGCGAGGCCAGCTCCGAGTTCGAGAAGTAGCTGCGCGTGCGCGTGTAGGCGCCGTAGAACAGGTGCGTGTTGGCCCACTCGAAGTCGAAGGCATGCGCCAGGGCCTGACGGACCCGGGGGTCGCGGAAGATGGGCCGCCGGGTGTTGTAGACGAAGCCCTGCATGCCGGTGGGGAGCTGGTTCGGGATGCGCTCCTTCTTGATGCGGCCGTCCCGCGCGGCGGGCACGTCGTAGCCGGTGGCCCAGTTCTTGGCCGAGTTTTCCTGCCGGAAGTCGTAGGCGCCGCCCTTGAACGCCTCCAGGGCCACGGTGCCGTCGCGGTAGTAGTCGAAGCGGATGCGGTCGAAGTTGAAGCGGCCGACGTTGACCGGCAGCTCGGCGCCCCAGTAGTCGGCCACTCGCCGGTACGTGATCGAGCGGCCCGGCTCGAAGCTCTCCACCCGGTAGGGCCCGCTGCCCAGCGGGGGCTCCAGGGTGGTCCGGCTGAAGTCCCGGCCGGCCCAGTACGCCCGGGGCAGCACGGGCATCTGGCCCACGATGAGCGGCAGCTCCCGGTTCTCGCCGCGCCGGAAGGTGAAGCGCACGCGCCGGGGGCCGGCCGGCTCGGCGCTCACCACGTGGCTGTAGTACGAGCGGTAGAAGGGGTGGCCCTTCTCCTTCAGCGTCTGGAACGTCCAGATGACGTCCTCGACCGTGATCGGCGTCCCGTCGTGAAACCGCGCCTGGGGCCGCAGGCGGAAGGCCACCCAGGAGCGGTCGGGCGGCGTCTCCACCGTCTCGGCGATCAGGCCGTACTGGGCGAACGGCTCGTCGGCGGACCCGACCATCAAGGTCTCGAACACGTACCCGAGCCCGGCGGCCGCCACGCCCTTGAGCGTGAAGGGGTTCAGCGTGTCGAAGGTGCCGATGGCCGACAGCCGCACCGCGCCGCCCTTGGGGGCGCGGGGGTTCACGTACTCGAAGTGGGCGAAGCCGGGACCGTACTTCAGGTCCCCGTACATGGACAGTCCGTGGGTCGGGCGCGAGGTCGGAGGCTGGGCCCCGGGCCCGGCGGGGAGCCCCAGGGCCAGGACGGCGGCGAGGACGGCGGCGGCGACCCTCATGCGAACCCTGCGACGCCCAGATCTTACCGGGATTCCCGGGCTTCCGGCACCTGGTGGGCTGGGGCGGGTGACCGGCGGGCGCGCGCCGGCACGCAGGCCATCGCCCCGGGCGGCGGGGCGGGCGAACCTGCCCGGTCACGGTGGCGGCAACGGCGGGCGCGGCGTCGCGACCGGGACGACCGGGGCCGAGGTTCGCGAGCGCGCCCGCGGCGGGCGGCCCGGCGTCAGGGCGCCCCGAGCGAGACGGCGGTGACCCGGTAGCCGCCCTCGTGCTGCTGCAGGGTGACGGTGGCCGGACCGCGCGTCTCCTGCTCGCCCATCCGGAGGGCCAGCTCGTCGACGGTCACGCCCTTGATCTCCGCGCCGGCGCGGACCGTCGAGAGCCCGCGGAAGGGCAAGACGACCCGGACGTCGGCCTTGCGCGCGGCCGGCTCCAGCGTGAGGACCTTGTCGCCGAGCCGGACCGTGACCGTGTCGGCGGCCGCGGCCTGCAGCTCCTCCCAGCGCTCGTGCCCCCAGGCCAGCAGGAACCGGTGGACGGCCGCGATGTGCGCCGGTGCGTTCGCCTGCTGTGCCGCCGCGGCCGCCGGCGACAGGACCACGGCGGCCAGTGCCATCAGTGCGCCCCAGCGAAGGTTCATGATCGTCGCCCTCCCGCCCGCGCGCGGACGCAAGGCCGGTACCAAGCCCGTCACCGCCGGCGGGTCGCGCACTTGCACCGGGCTCGGTCCCCGGAAGGCGGCGGCGCGCGGACGCGCCGTGTCAACCTGGCTCGAGACGTCGCTCGCCAACGCGACATCCGGCAGCTGACAGCTTGCCACATCGAAGCCGGCGCGCGGCAGGAACCACCGCTCGTCCGCGGACTTGGCCGTGGCACGGCGCTTGTAGCCCTTCTGTCCCCGTCAAATTGTCAACGCCTGCCCCGATCCGACTGCTCGCCGAGCAGCCCGACCGCGACGCCGGCGACGCGCCGGCCGGCCGCCGCCGGTCGTGGCCCACGCCGCGCCTGCCCCTGAAGGTCAAGCTGAGCCTCCTGATCACCTCCCTGCTGGCCCTGACGGTCCTGGTGGTGAGCACCTTCCTGCTCCGCCAGCAGCAGCAGCGGCTGACGGCGGAGATGACCAAGCGGGGGCTCACGATCGCCCAGAACCTGGCGGCGAGCGCGAAGACCGCCATCCTGACCGAGGACGACCTGACCCTGAACCTCCTCATCAAGGAGGTCATGCAGGACGACGACGTGGCCTACGTGGCCATCACCGACCACCGGGGTCGCACGGTGGCCCACTCGGACGTCAGCCAGGTCGGCCGGCGGCTGGAGCGGCCCCCGGGCCTGGCCGCCGTCGGCGACGAGCCCCTGGTGCAGCGCTCCACGTCAGCCGACGGCGAGCCCCTGCTGGACTTCGCGCTCCCGCTCACGTTCCGCGACGTCCCGGTGGGCGCCGTGTACCTCGGCTTCAGCCAGGCCTCGACGGCGGCGGCGCTGGCCGCGGCGCGCCACAACGTGATCGCCATCAGCGCCGTGATGATCGCGGCCGGCATCGGAGGCGCGGTGGCCCTGTCCGTCTTCCTGTCGCGGCCCATCCGGCGCCTGATGGAGAGCACCCGGCTGGTGGCGGGCGGCGATTTCACGGTGGCCCTCAGCGTGCCCTCCCGGGACGAGATCGGGGCGCTGACCGAGGCCTTCAACGCGATGGTGCGGAGCCTCCGCGAGAAGGAGGCCATCAAGGCCGCCTTCACGCGGTACGTCGCGCCGGAGGTGGTCAACGAGATCCTGAAGGATCCCGAGAGCCTGGTGCTGCGGGGCGAGCATCGCGACGTGACGGTCCTCTTCTGCGACATCCGGGGCTTCACCCCGATCGCCGAGCGCCTCGCTCCCGACGACGTGGTCGCCGTGCTGAACCGCTTCTACGAGCTGATCGTGGACACGACGCTGAAGCACGAGGGATCGCTCAACAAGTTCCTGGGTGACGGCGTGATGGCCGTCTTCGGAGCCCCGGTGTTCCGCCCCGACCACCCGGTGCTGGCCGTCCGGGCCGCGCTGGCCATGCAGGCCGCCATCCAGGATCTGAGCGGCCGGTGGACGGTCCGCGGCCGGCCCCGCATCGCGGTCGGGATCGGCGTGAACGCGGGCCCCGCGGTGGCGGGCACGGTGGGCACCGAGGAGCGCATGGAGTACACCGTGATCGGCGACAGCGTGAACCTGGCCGCCCGCCTGCAGGCCATGGCGGACGCCGGCCAGATCCTGATCACCGAGGAGACGTACTGGCGGGTCAGCGACGCGGTGGAGGCGCGCTCGCTGGGGCACATCAAGGTGCGGGGCAAGCGCGGCCGGATCGGCATCTACGAGGTGACGGGCTCGAGGGAGCCGTAGCCGGGTGAGCGCTCGATCTCCGCGCGCCCGGCACGCGACCCTGGCCGCCGCGCTCGTCCTGCTCGGCGCCTGCGGCCCCCTCGCCGCCGGGCCCGGCGCCGGCGCCCGCACCGACCCTCCGACCGGACCCCGGCCGCGGGCCAGCGAGAAGTTCGAGTCCGAGCGATTCATCGTGGTCTTCGCCCGCCCGGGCGACACGACGGCCAGCCTGGCCGCCCGGCACCTGGGCGATGCCGGCAAGGCCTGGATGATCGAGGACTTCAACCGGCTCACCCGGGTGCGACCCGGGCAGGAGATCGTCATTCCCCGGCAGCCCTGGAATCCCTCCGGGGTCGAGCCGAACGGCTACCAGGTGGTGCCGGTGCTCGTCTATCACGATCTGGCGCCCCGCTCCCGGGGCCGCCTGGTCGTGGCCGCCCCCGCCTTCGAGCAGCAGATGCGTCACCTGAAGGAGCATGACTTCCGGGTCGTGAGCCTGGAGGCCCTCTACGAGTTCCTGACCGGCCGCCGGCAGCTCCCCCGCCGCTCGGTCGTGCTCACCTTCGACAACGGCTACCGCTCGTTCCTGGAGCATGCCCGCCCGGTCCTGAAGACGCTGGGATTCCCCGCCACGCTGTTCGTGACCGTCGAGCACGTGGGCCGCGGCGAGCAGGCCCTCACGTGGGAGGAGCTGGGCGCGCTGGCCGCCGAGGGCTTCCCGGTCGAGGCTCACGGCCGGGCGCACGCCGACCTGCGGCGGCACCCCGGCGAGAGCCACGACCAGCACGTCCGCCGCCTGCAGGCCGAGGTGGAGACCGTGCGCCGGACCATGGAGGAGCGGCTGGGACGCCCCCCGCGCTTCTTCGCCTACCCCTACGGCGGGGTGGATGACACGGTCGTCGAGCAGCTGCGGCGCCGGGGCTTCCTGGCCGGACTGACCCTGGGCGCCGAGGGCAACCCGAGCTTCGCCCGCCTCTACCGGGTCCGGCGCCTCCCCGTCTGGGGCGACACGACGCTCGGAGACTTCGCCCGGCGCCTGGTCACGTTCGCGGAGGACCGCCGGCGGTGAGGGGCCGGGGGGGCGGACTCCTCCTGGCGTTCGGCCTCGGCCTCCTGGTCGCCTGCGGCCCGCTGCGCGACCCGCGGGCGGCGCTGCTGGCGCCCGGCGGACCGCCGTCCCCGGAGGAGGCCCTCGCCCGGCGCCACGCGGCCGAGGCCGACACGCTCGAGCGCCAGGGCGCCCTCCGGGCCGCGCTCGACGAGCTGATGATCGCGCTCACGATCACGCCGGCCGACGAGGCGCTGCGCACCCGCGCCCGGGCCCTGACCGGCCGCATCCAGGGGGCCGCCGCCGACCACCTGCGCCGGGGCCAGCGGGCGCTCGACGACGGCGACCGGACGATGGCCCGGAGCCACTTCCTGGCCGTGCTGGCCCTGCGCCCCGGCGATCTGCCGGCCCTGCAGGCCCTGCGCGACAGCACGCCGCCGGAGGCCGCCGGCGCCGACGACAGGCCGGAGGATCACCCGCTCCTGGCCGACGCGGCCGCAGCGCTCGCACGGCACGATCACCAGGAGGCGCTCGCCGCCGCGAATGCCGTCCTGGCCGGCAACCCGCGTAGCCCCGAGGCGCGCGACCTCAAGGCGCTCGTCCTCTACCAGCTCGGCCGGCAGCACCTGGCCCGGCAGGACTACGAGCCTGCCTACCGGGCGCTGTCCGAGCTCGCCCGGCTGGCGCCGGGCTACGAGGATGCCGCCCTGCTGCTGCAGCAGGCGCGCAGCCGCCTGGTGCTGCAGCACTACCGGCAGGGCCTGCGGTACTACCGGGAGGAGCGGCTGGAGGAGGCCATCGCGGCCTGGCGGCAGGTGCTGGCCCTGGACCCGCGGCACGTGGCGGCGGCCAAGAACATCGAGCAGGCGGAGCGGATCCTCAGGAAGCTGGAGGAGCGGCTGAAGAAGTGAGCCTGTGGCCGGCCCGCTGGTGCCGGCCGGGGAGCATCAGAACATCGCCAGGGGGTTGGCCGGCGACCCCGTGCCGCCCGCCACCGGCAGCGGCGCGATGACGAGCATGAAGTCGTCGCGGCCCTCCTCCACGCATGCCTCGGCCAGCGGCTCGAGCAGCGCGTTGTCCACCAGTGCCACCCCGTAGGCGAACAGCGCGGCATGGACCGACCACGGGATGTCGTAGCCGATCGGCAGGTGATCCAGCATGTCCCAGACCAGCACCGCCACGTCGTGGTCGCGCAGGAAGGGCAGGCACGAGACGTGGAGTCCCGGCCGGACGTTGGGCCCGCCGCCGAACGGCCTGCCGTACGGCGTGTCGGGGTTCGCGGCCTGCCACCGCTCGCGCCCGCAGTACACGGCCACGGCGTCGCCCGGCTCCAGCGCCACCCCCCGCGCCTGGAGGATCTCCTCCAGCTCCCAGCCGTGCACGGGGCTGTCCTGGGTCACGCAGGGCCGGCCGCGGTGCCGGGGCACGTCGAGGAGCACGCCGCGGGTCACGATGCCGTCGCGCCAGTGCTCCACCGACCCGAACGTGGCCCCGTCGAACGTGATCTCCCGCCGGGGATCGCGGCCGTTCCACATGCCGCCCTCGTCCCAGGTGTGACAGAGCGCGTCCAGGTGGGTCGAGGCGACCCCGTGATAGAAGATGCCGTAGTAGTCGGCGGCGAAGCCGCCGCGGCCGCGGGGCAGGATGCGCATGAAGTGATGGGCGGGGAAGTGGTTGTTCAGTCCCGGCTCCTTGGGGTACGGGCGGCTCAGGGAGACAGTGCGCCCGGAGCGGACCAGGCGGGCGGCGGCGGCGCGCTTGGCGGGCGTGATCAGGTTGATGGCGCCCCGCTGGTCGTCGGGCCCCCAGCGGCCCCAGTTACGGCGCTGGGTCAGCCAGCCGCGAACCTCCGCCTCCGTCGGGAGCCGTCGCTCGGGCATGGGGCCTCAGGGCCGGGCGGCGCGGACCAGGGCGAGCGACTCCTCCACCGTGTCCCGCGCCGTGATCGCGCGCAGCACCACCTCGTCCACGGCGCCCTCCCACCGGGCCAGCGCGGGCCCGAGCGCCTCCACGTCCGGCACGGCGATGGCCGTCGTCACGGGCTTGACGCCCATGCGCTCGAAGTGGCTGGCGTAGGCCGGGATGGCCGCGTAGCGGTCGGCCTCCTGGGCCAGGCGTGGGGCCGCCTCGGCGCCGATGGCCAGCCGGACGTACGCGAAGCGCCTGGGCGCGGGGCGGCCCACCGCGCTGGCGCCGGCCTGCACCCATTCGGCCGAGCGACGCGCGTGCTCGGGCGTCAGCCAGTTCAGCAGGACGATGTCCGCCACCTCGCCGGCCAGGCGGCACATCCGGGGCCC
>JBBIIW010000117.1:0-7736 GCA_037446305.1 Candidatus Rokuibacteriota bacterium | reverse complement strand
GCGCGGAGCAGGTGCTGCCCGCGGCCGGGGCGCGACAGGAGCTCGCCGTCGCGGGCCACCACCTCGCCGCGCGACAGCGTCAGCACCGGCACGCCCGTCACGCTCCGGCCGTGGAAGGGATCGTAGCCGGCGCGCGAGTGCAGGCGGCGCTCGTCGATGACCTGGGTGCGGGCGGGGTCGAACAGCACCAGATCGGCGTCGCTGCCCACCGCGATGGTGCCCTTGCGCGGGTACAGGCCGAAGATGCGGGCCGGGTTGGTGGCGAAGGCGGCCACGAAGGTCTGCAGCGTGATGCGCCCGCGCGCCACGCCCTCCGAGTAGACCACCCGCATCTCGGTCTCGAGCCCCGGCACCCCGTAGGGGATGCAGCGGAAGTCGGTGGCGCCGGCGGCCTTCTGGGCCACCGTCCAGGAGGTGTTGTCGCTGCCGATGGTCTGGATGTCGCCCGCGCGCAGGGCGTCCCAGAGGGCGTCCCGGTCGGCGGCCGAGCGCAGCGGCGGCGCGCCCGCCACCTTGGCCGCCTCCACTCCGCCGGCGGCATAGGCCTCGGCCGTCAGCCCCAGGTAGATGGGCCGCGTCTCGCCCCACACGCGCAGGCCCCGGCGGCGCGCCTCCCGGACGGCGTCGGCGGCGCCCCGGCAGGACATGTGGACGATGTACACCTCGGCGTCCACCAGCTCGGCGTAGTCGATGACCCGCCGGGTGGCCTCGGTCTCGGCCAGGGCGGGCCGGCTGTCGGCGTAGTGGCGCGGATCCCAGCGGCCGGCCGCGATGAGCTCGGCGGTGGCCAGGTCGAGCATCGCGCTGTTCTCGGCGTGCACGTTGACGATGGCCCCGGCGGTCCGGGCGGCCCGGAGCACGGCCAGCAGCGCCTCGTCGGGGATGCCGAACTCGCGGATGGTGAAGACCTTGAAGCTCGGATAGCCGGCGTCCACCAGGGGCGGGATCTCCCGCAGCCGCTCCTCGGTGGCCTCGGCGAGGATCAGGTGGAAGCCGTAGTCGATGTGGGCGCGCCCGGCCGCCTTCTTCTTCCAGGTCTCGATGGCGGCGGCCAGGGACTGGCCCCGGGCCGGCCAGGCGTAGTCGCAGATGGTGGTGACGCCGCCGCAGGCGGCGGCGGCGGTGCCGGCCTCGAAGTCGTCGGCGGTGACGGCACCGCCCAGGTCGAGGTCGAGATGGGTGTGGACGTCCACGCCGCCCGGCAGGACCTGGAGGCCGCGGGCGTCGATCTCCCGGCGGCCGCGCGGCAGCCCGGCCCCGATCGCGACCACCTGCCCGCCGGCCACGGCGACGTCGGCCGGGTAGGCGTCGGTCGCGGTGACGACCGTCCCGCCGCGCACGACGAGGTCGTAGCTCACGACCGCTGTGGCATACTCCCGGCGCGGCCCCGCTGTCAAGCCGCGCTCGCTTCGCACTCGCAGCCGAGGGAGGTCGCCATGACGACTCGCCGGAAGTTCCTCCTCACGACCGGAAGCACGCTGGCCGCCGGCGGGGCTGCCCTCGCCGCCCACGCCCCCGGCGTCATCGCCCAGCCCCGCACGCAGTGGCGCATGCCGACGATGTGGTCGCCGGCCAACGACGTTCTCATGAACTGCGCCCACGCCTTCGCCCGCACGGTGTCGGAGGTCACCGGGGGCCGCTTCAAGATCCAGGTCTTCGCGGCCGGCGAGCTCATGCCGGCCACCGGCGTCTTCGACGGGTGCGCCAGCGGCTCCGTCGAGATGTTCAACGGCGGCTCGTACTACTGGGCGGGCAAGGAAGCGGCCATGCAGTGGTTCACGGGGCTGCCCTTCGGGCTCAACGCCCAGGGCTACTACGCCTGGTTCAACCAGGACGAGGGGCTGAAGCTCATGGAGCAGACCTACGCACCCTTCGGGCTGGTGCCCCGGCCGGGCACGGCCACCAACCCGCAGATGGCCGGCTGGTTCCGCCGCAAGCTGACCAGCCTCGACGACCTCAAGGGGCTGAAGATCCGCATCCCCGGCATCGGCGGCAAGGTCTACTCCAGTGCCGGCAGTGCCGTCGTGCTGCTGCCGCCCGGCGAGATCTACACCGCGCTCGAGCGCGGCACCATCGACGCGGTGGAGTTCGTCGGGCCCCACGACGACATGAAGCTCGGCCTCCACCAGGTGGCGCGGTACTACTACTATCCGGGCTGGCAGGAGGCGACGTCGGTCACCGAGTTCACCTTCAACCGCAAGGCCTGGGAGGCCCTGCCGGCCGACTTCAAGCAGGCGCTGGACGTGGCCGCGCTGGCCACCCAGACGCTCTCCATCAGCGAGTACAGCGTGAAGAACGCCGTGGCCATGAAGAAGCTCCTGACCGAGTTCAAGGGCAAGGTGGAGGTCATCCGGCTGCCGGACGCGCTGGTCGAGCAGTTCCGCGCGCTGTCCGCCCAGGCCGTGCAGCAGGAGAGCGACAGGAGTCCCCTGGCCAGGAAGGTGGCGGCGTCGTACGCGCGCTTCCAGGCCCTCATCGGCGACTGGGCCCGCGTCTCCGAGGGCGGCTACTACGCGCTGCTCGGGTAGCCGGCCCGGGGCGTGGTAGCCTGACAGCGCCGATGCACACGGTACGGATCGGCCACAGCCCGGACCCCGACGACGCGTTCATGTTCTACGCGCTGACGGCGGAGAAGGTCACCGTGCCGGACACCCGCATCGAGCACGTGCTGGAAGACATCGAGTCGCTGAACCGCCGGGCCCGGTCGGCCGACCTGGAGGTCACCGCCGTGTCGGCGGCGACCTACGCGCTGGTGGCCGACCGGTACCGGCTCATGGATGCCGGCACCTCGATGGGGCGCGGGTACGGCCCCATCCTGGTCGGCCGCGAGCCGGTGCCCGTGGAGGCGATCAGCGAGCGGGTGGTGGCCATCCCGGGCAGCCACACCACCGCCTCGCTGCTCCTCCGGCTGTCGCTGCCGGAGGAGCCGCCGTTCATCGAGGTGGCCTTCGACCGGATCCCCCGGGCCGTGCTGGAGGGGCAGGCCGACCTGGGGCTGCTCATCCACGAAGGGCAGCTGACCCACCCGGCCCTGGGCCTGGTGAAGGTCCTCGATCTGGGGGAGCTGTGGCAGCGCCAGACCGGCCTGCCGCTGCCGCTGGGCGTCAACGTGATGCGGCGCGATCTGGGGGAGGCGCGGCAGCGCGCCCTGTCCCGGGCCCTGCGCGAGTCCATCGCCTGGGCGCACGCCCACGTGGACGAGGCGCTCGAGTACGCGATGCGCTACGGGCGGGGGATCGACCGGGAGACCTGCCGGCGCTTCGTGCTCATGTACGTCAACGACGACACGGTGAGCCTGGGGACGGAGGGACGGGCTGCGCTGACCCGGCTGTTCGAGACGGCCCACCGGCGCGGCCTGCTGCCCGCCGTCCCGCCGGTGGACCCCGTCTGAGGAATCCGCGACAACGCGCGGCTGTAACAGCATCGTTCACGTCGGAGAGGGTCTGAGGCAGACCCCCTCCGACACCTCCCCTGCCGTTACAGCCGCGCTCTGAGTCTCACCACTCCCGGAGGATCTCGTAGGTCGTCGTCCGCTGGGCGGGGATGAACCCGGCCTCGCGGATCAGGGCCACCATCTCCTCCACCGTGATGGTGTTCACGTAGTCCGCCGCGCGGTGGACGTTCTCCTCGAACAGCGTCCCGCCCCAGTCGTCGGCCCCGAAGTGCAGCGCGACCTGGCCCGCCTGCTTGCCCTCCGAGAACCAGGAGGCCTGGATGTGGGGGACGTTGTCCAGGTACAGGCGGGCCACCGCCAGCATGCGCAGGTAGGCGTTCGGCCCCTGGTGGTGCGTGATCCACTTCTCGAGCCGCGTGTGGCCGGGCTTGAACGACCAGGGCACGAAGGCGGTGAAGCCGCCCAGCTCGTCCTGCAGGCCCCGGACGGCGTCCAGGTGGTCCAGCACGTCGTCGGGCGTCTCGACGTGGCCGTACATCATGGTGGCCGTGGACCGGAAGCCGCGCCGGTGGGCCTCCCGGTGCACCTCGAGCCAGGCGCCGGGCCCGCCCTTCTTGGGCGCGATGCGCCGGCGCACCCGCTCGGAGAGGATCTCGGCCCCGCCCCCCGGGATCGTCCGCTGGCCGGCCTCCCACAGGCGGTCGAGCACCTCGCCCACCGTCAGCCGGCTCACCCGGGCCATGGTCTGGATCTCGGAGGCCGTGAAGAAGTGCGGCGTCACCTGGGGGAACCGGCGGCGCGTCTCCCGCACCAGGGTCAGGTAGTACTCGAGCGGCAGCGCGGGGTTGTGGCCGCCCTGCAGCAGCACCGTGGTGGCGCCCCGGCGGGCGGCCGCCTCGATCCGGGCCAGCACCTCGTCGACCGTGAGCGTCCACGCCTCCGGGTCCCCGGGCTTCCGGTAGAAGGCGCAGAACTGGCAGTCGGTGACGCAGACGTTCGTGTAGTTGGGATTGGAGTCGATCACGAACGTGACCCGGGGCTCGGGGATGCGGGCCCGCCGCACCTCCTGGGCCAGGGCGCCGACCTCCAGCAGCGGCGCCCGGGTCAGCAGCCAGCGCCCCTCCTCGCGGTCGAGCCGCTGGCCGGCCAGGGCCTTGGCCGCGATCGCCTCCAGCATCAGTTCCAGACCTGCACCACGTTGTAGAGGGCGTCGCGCTCGACCGGCACCTTGCCGGCGTCGCGGACCATGCGCAGCAGCTGCTCGCGGGCGACGCCGGCCGGCGTCCGGGCGCCGGAGAGGTGCTGGATGCGCTCGTCCTCCAGGGTGCCGTTGACGTCGTCGGCGCCGAAGTGCAGGGCCACCGAGGCCGTGGCCTCGCCCAGCGTCACCCAGTACGCCTCGACGTGGGGGAAGTTGTCGAGCAGGAGCCGGGCGGCGGCGATGGTCCGCAGGCTGTCGGTGGGTGGCGCGGGGCGGGACACCAGCCGGGTGGCGCCCACCTGGTAGGCGAGGGGCACGAAGGTCAGGAAGCCCCCCGAGCGGTCCTGCTGCTCGCGCAGCCGCAGCAGGTGATCCACCCGCTCGGCCGGCGTCTCCAGGTGGCCGTAGAGCATGGTGGCGTTGGTCCGGATCCCCAGGCGGTGGGCGATGCCGTGGATCTCGCACCAGCGCTCGGCGTCGGCCTTGCCGGTGTACCTGAGCAGCCGGGCCAGGCGCGCGGAGAAGATCTCGGCGCCGCCGCCCGGCATGGAGACCAGGCCGGCCGCCTTGAGCCGGGCCAGCGCCTCGGCGGGCTCGATCTTCCACCGCCGCCAGAAGTAGTCGATCTCGGCCGCCGTGAACGCCTTGATCTGCACGCCGGGATGGGCGGCGTGGATGGCGGCCACGATCCGCTCGTAGTACTCGAACGGCCAGTCGGGATGGTGGCCGCCGACGATGTGCACCTCCCGCACCCCATCGCCGACCATGGCCACCATGTCCTCGATGCTGTGCTCGTAGGCGCCGTCCTGTCCCTGCTTGCGGGCGAAGCCGCAGAACGCGCACGAGAGCACGCAGAGGTTGGTGGGCGTGATGTGGCGGTTGATGACGAAGTAGACGCGGTCGCCTTCCCGCCGGCCCTTCACCCAGTCGGCCATGCGCCCCAGGCCCAGCAGGTCGGGCGTCGCGAACAGGGCCAGGCCGTCGTCCCGGTCGAGCCGCACCCCCGACCGGACCTTGTCCCAGACGGGCTCCAGACGGCGATCGGCGAACCGCAACGCCTCCTCCTCGATGGGGCGGCCAGACGAGCCGGGCGGCGCTGGACCGACCGGTCGGGATTGCACTGTAACGACGCGTCACCGCAGGTGTCAAGGATTGACGGGGCTTCGCCGGGCGTGCTATTGGTCTGGCCGCCGTCGACTCCCTCCCGAGGGGACCCATGCTCCGCGAGCTGGCCCGGAAAATCGACGCGTTCCAGGAGCGGTTCGGCCGCGGCCTGGCGTGGCTCATGCTCCTCATGGTCCTGGTGGTCTTCGGCGACGTCCTGAGCCGCTACCTGTTCAACCGGACGTACGTGTTCGTGCAGGAGTTCGAGTGGTACCTCTTCGCCACCGTCTACCTGATGGCGGCCGGCTACACCCTGCTCTGGGACGAGCACGTCCGGGTGGACATCGTCTACTCGAAGCTGACGACCCGGCAGAAGGCCCGGCTCGACTTCGCGCTGTACCTCCTCTTCTTCTTCCCCTCCTGCCTGCTGGTCATCTACACCACCTGGCCGTTCTTCGTGAACTCGTGGCGGGTTCTGGAGGGCTCGCCCGACCCGGGCGGCATCCCGGCCCGGTGGGCGCTCAAGGGCGTCATCATCGTCGCCTTCGCCGTCCTGCTCCTGCAGGGCGTGTCCCAGACCATCAAGGCCTACTATGTCGCGCGGGGCTGGGAAGAGCCCGAGGCCCGGCGCAAGGAGGTTCATTGACCGAGCTGCCGCTCGACCAGCTGCTGGGCGCCCTGATGTTCGTGGGCATGATCGTGTTCCTGTTCCTGGGGTTCCCGGTGGCGTTCACGCTGACCTTCACCGGCCTCTTCTTCGGCACCATCGCCGTGCTGGCCGGGTTCCTGCGGGCCGACTTCTTCGACATCCTGCCCCTGCGCATCTGGGGCACGATGACGAACTTCACCCTGCTGGCCGTGCCGCTGTTCGTCTTCATGGGGGTCGCGCTCGAGAAATCGGGGCTGGCCGAGGAGCTGCTGGAGACGATGGGCCTGCTCTTCGGCAAGCTCAAGGGCGGGCTGGCCATCTCGGTGGTGGTGGTGGGCGCGATCCTGGCCGCCTCCACCGGCATCGTGGGCGCCAGCGTCATCACCATGGGGCTGATCTCGCTGCCCACCATGATGCGCCGCGGCTACAGCAACGAGCTGATCTGCGGGACCATCTGCGCCTCGGGCACCCTGGGGCAGATCATCCCCCCCAGCGTCATCCTGATCCTGCTGGGCGACATCATGGGCGTCCCCGTCGGCGATCTGTACATCGGCGCCGTGGTGCCGGGCCTGGTGCTGGTGAGCCTCTACATCGTCTACCTGGTCATCCTGTCCCACGCCCGGCCCCACCTGGCCCCGCCGGTCCCGGCCGAGGAGCTGGCGGCCTTCCGGGCCGACGCCCTGAAGCGGGTGACCATCGCGCTCATCCCGGCCCTGGCCCTCATCGTGGGGGTCCTGGGCTCCATCTTCGCCGGCATCGCGTCGCCGACCGAGGCCGCCTCGGTGGGGGCCGCCGGCGGCGTGATCCTGACCATCCTCAAGCGCCGGTTCAGCCTGCCCATGCTCAAGGACGTGATGCGGACGACGACCCGGATCACGAGCCTGGGCTTCATCATCCTGGTGGGGGCCAACTGCTTCGGGCTGGTCTTCCGGGGCCTGAACGGCGACCACCTGGTCCAGGACCTCCTCAAGGGGCTGCCCTTCGGGCCCTACGGCGTGCTGGCCGTCGTGATGTTCGTGATCTTCCTGCTGGGCTTCTTCATCGACTTCTTCGAGATCTGCTTCATCCACGTGCCGATCCTGACCCCGGTCCTGGTCCAGCACTTCGGCTTCGACCCGGTCTGGCTGGGCGTCCTCATCGGGGTCAACCTGCAGACGTCCTACCTGACGCCGCCCTTCGGCTTCTCGCTGTTCTTCCTGCGCGGCGTGGCGCCGCCGCAGATCAGGACGCCGGAGATCTACCGGGGCGCGGTCCCCTTCGTGGCGCTCCAGCTCATCGGGCTGGCCATCGTCATCGCCTTCCCCGGGCTGGTGCTGGACACGATCACCTTCATCCGCGGGCTCTTCTGGTAGGGGCCGGAGGGGGCCCGCCGGGCCCCCTCCGGCGCG
>JBBIIW010000116.1:0-7772 GCA_037446305.1 Candidatus Rokuibacteriota bacterium | reverse complement strand
CGACGTCGAGGTCCGGCAGGCCGCGCCCGGCCTCGCGGGCGCCCTCCTCGATGCAGCGAAGCCCGGCCCGCAGGATCTCGGGCGCGACGCCGGCGTACATGATGACCCCGTCCCCCAGACGGCCGGCCGCGCGCAGCATCCGCGGCCCCGAGCCCGCCACGTAGATCGGCACCGGGCGGGGCCCGCCGAGCCAGGCCAGCCGGGCCTCGACGCCGGTGTCGAGGCGGGTCGTGCGACCGCCCAGCAGGCGGCGGATGGTCCGGACCATCTCCTCGAGCGTGGCCACCCGCGCCGCGCGCCGGACGGAGAGCCCCATGGTCTCGGCGCTGGAGCCGCCCGTCCCGAGGCCCAGGACGACGCGGTCACCGGCCAGCTCGGCCAGCGAGGCGACGGCGCTGGCGGTGACCGAGGCGTGGCGGGTATGCGGCACCGTCACGCCGGGCCCCAGGCGGATGCGGGAGGTGGCCTGGGCGCAGGCGGTCAGCGTCACCCACAGCTCCCGGCAGATCAGGTGCGAGTCGGTGATCCACACCGTGTGGTAGCCGAGCGCCTCGGCCAGCTGCGCCTGGCGCGCCACCGCGGCCACCGGCTGGTTGTTCATGAGGCCGACGTCGAACTGCAGCGTCATCGCCCGGCTTCCGGGCGCGGCGTGGCGCCGGAGCCCCCGGGCCTCACAGCCGCCGGCGGCGGCCCCTGACGTAGTCCACCACCACGTACTCGCCCAGCCGCTCCGGGGTGGCGAAGAAGGCGCGGCCGCGATTGATCCGGGCCATCCGCTCCACGAAGGCGGCCAGCCACGGCGTGCGCTCCAGCATGAAGGTGTTGATCGTGATCCCCTCCCGCGTGCAGCGCTGGACCTCCCGCAGCGTCTCCTCGATGGTGCGCCGGGCGGGCGGGTAGGAGAAGTCGGCCACGCCGTCCTCCAGGTGGGCGGTGGGCTCGCCGTCGGTGACCATGATGATCTGGCGGTTACCGCCGCGGTGGCGGCCGAGGAGCCGGCGGGCCAGCAGGAAGCCGGCGTGCATGTTGGTGCCCACGTTCCACTCGCTCCAGGAGAGCGTGGGCAGCTCCTCGGGCCGGAACTCGCGGGCGTAGAGCGAGAAGCCCACCACGTAGAGGGCGTCGCGGGGGAACCGGGCCCGGATGAGGGCGCCCAGCGCCAGCGTGACCTTCTTGGCCGGCACGACGTAGCCGTTGTTGAGCATGGATCGGCTCATGTCGAGCATGACCACGGTGGCCGAGCGGGTGCGCTGCTCGGTCCGGTACACCGCGAAGTCGTCCGGCGCCAGCCGCACCGGCGTGCCCGGCCCCTGGCGGGCCACGGCGTTCATGACCGTCTCCCGGAGGTCGAGCAGGAACGGATCGCCGAACTCGTAGCGCTTGGTCTCGTCGGTCTGGTCGCCGCCGGCCCCCGGCCGGGCCACGACGTGCCCGCCCAGGCGGTCGCGCTTGAGGCGCGCGAAGATGTCCCGCAGCGCCTTGTCGGCGATCTTCCGCAGGGCCCGCGGCGTGAGCCGGAGCGCCTCGCCGTCGGCCTCCAGGTAGCCCGCCTCCTCCAGGACGCGGGCCAGCTCCCGGAGCCGCTCCAGGTCCTGGCGGGCCTCGGGCCCCAGCAGGCGCTCCACCTGCTCGGGCGGCACGCGGGCCAGGTCCGCGAGCGCCCGCACGCCGCGCAGCTCCCGCTCCAGCTCGTCGAGCTGCTGCAGCTCCTCCATCAGGCGCATGGCTCCGGCCAGCGTCAGCTCCTCGTCGCCCCGGAAGCGGTAGCGCTGCACCAGGTCGCCCAGGGGGAAGAGGTCGGCCAGGTGCGAGCCGAGCTGGCGCAGCGCCGCCTCCAGCCGCTCGTCGCGCAGGAGCAGCGCGCGCATCAGCTCGTCGAGCTGCTGCCGCTGGCCGGGCGTGAAGCTCTGCAGCAGGGACTCGGCGGCCGCCAGCCGGCGGCCGAGCTGCTCCAGCAGCTCGTCCAGGCTCCCGGCGCCCGGGAAGTCCCGGCCCCACGCGCGCTGGAAGGCCTCGAAGTCCGGATCGTCGCCGGCCGCCCGCCGGGCCAGCATCCGGTTGAGGTCCTCGAGCATCTCGCGCAGCCGGCGCAGGTCGTCGCCCGTCATGGCCCCCAGCGCCTGCTCCATGCCGCGCAGGAGAGGCTGCAGCATCTGCTGGCGCAGCGAGGCCAGCAGCGCCTCGAACTCGCGCCGGGCCTCGGGGTCCACGAAGTCGTACCGCTGCAGGCCCCGGATGCGCCCGGCGGCGTCGGGCGGCAGGGCGTCGAGCTGCTGCTCGCGCCGGCTTCGCCGGCGCCCGTCCGGCAGCCGGCTCAGCGCCTGGCGCTCCGTCCGCAGCACCCGGTCCAGGCGCTCCGCGATGTCCGCGAGGCTCGAGCCGAGGTCGTAGCGGTCCAGCTGCTGCTGGCGGCGCCGGCGCAGCCGGTCCAGCAGGTCGCGCAGCCCCGGGATGCGGGGAGCCCCGGCCCCCGGGAGGCCCTGCTGCATCAGCCGGCGCAGGGCGCGCCGCGGGTCGCCGTCCTGCAGGATGTCGTCGGCCACGGCATCCAGGAGGTCGTCGGCGTCGAAGTCCAGGCGCTGCGAGCCGTCCCAGCGGGAGTAGCGGTAGAGCGTCATGGCGCGGCTCAGCCGCGGTAGCGGGCGGCGTGGGGCTGCACGTCCTTGTTGAGCTTCCGTCCGAGGTGCAGGCCCTCCAGGACGAACTCGACGGCGGCGGCCAGGGAGGCGGGGTCGGTGGCGCCCAGCCTGGCGGCCACGGCCCGCAGGGCCGGGGCCTGCTGCAGCTGGCTCACGTAGTCGGCCGAGGGCAGGGCCTCGCCGACCTGGATGGCCACGCCGTTCTGGAAGGCGCCCACGACCCCGTCCAGCTCGCCGGCCCCGAACGTGCGGCTGAACACGTTGTGGACGGCCTTCTGGACCAGCCGGTCGAGGATGCGGCCCTCGCCGCCCTCGTCCGGCGTCTCCAGCTCGATCTTGCCGGCCGTCGAGGCCGCCAGGGCGCCCAGGTCGCTCACCCGCGGCACCGCCACCGGCTCGCCGAGCCGGATGGCGCGCCGGAGCGCGCTGGAGAGCAGGGTCTCGTAGTTGCAGATGCTGACGCGCACGGAGACGCCCGAGCGCTGGCTGATCTCCGGAGACTTGCGGGCCAGGTGGGTCAGCTCGGCCACGATCTCCTTCATGTAGGCCGGGCACCGGCTGGCCACGCCGTCGGCGCCGAAGGCCGTGCGCTCGGCCTCCATGATGGCGATCTCGTCCTCCAGGCGGCGCGGGTAGTGCGTGCGGATCTGCGAGCCGAAGCGGTCCTTGAGGGGCGTGATGATGCGGCCGCGGTTCGTGTAGTCCTCGGGGTTGGCGCTGGCCACGACGTACAGATCGAGCGGCAGGCGGACCTTGTAGCCGCGGATCTGCACGTCGCGCTCCTCCATGATGTTGAGCAGCCCCACCTGGATGCGCTCGGCCAGGTCCGGCAGCTCGTTGATGGCGAAGATGCCGCGGTGAGTCCGGGGCAGGAGGCCGTAGTGGATCGTCAGCTCGTCGGCCAGGTACCGGCCCTCGGCCACTTTGACCGGGTCCACCTCCCCGATCAGGTCGGCGATGGTGATGTCCGGGGTGGCCAGCTTCTCGCCGTACCGCCGCTCGCGCGGCAGCCAGGCCACCTCGGTCCGGTCCCCCAGCTCGGCCAGCCGCAGCCGGCACGCCTGGCAGAGCGGCGCCAGCGGATCGTCGTTGATCTCGCAGCCGGCCACCACCGGCACCGCCTCGTCGAGCAGGCCGACCAGCAGGCGCGCCATCCGCGTCTTGGCCTGCCCGCGCTCGCCCAGCAAGATCACGTCCTGGCCGGAAAGAATGGCGTTCTCCAGCTGGGGAATGACGGTCTCCTCGTAGCCGACGATGCCGGGCAGCAGCGGCTCCTGGCGCCGCAGCCGGGCGATGAGGTTGTCGCGCAGCTCCTGCTTGACGCTCCGGCGCTGCCAGCCGCTCTGCCGCAGCTCGCCCACCGTCCGGGGCCGGGTCATGAGCGCACTATGCGACCCGGCCCGCGCGCTGTCAACGTGCCGGCGGCTGTGATAGGGTCGGAGCGGCCATGGGCGTGCGCGAAACACGGGTCCTGCGCGGCGTCGCCTACGTCGTCCTGGCCACCGTCCTCTTCGTGATCATGAACAGCGGCGCCAAGCACCTGAGCCGCACCCTGCCCGCGGTGGAGATCATCTGGGCCCGGACGCTGGGCCACCTGCTCTTCGTGCTGGCCCTCTTCGCGCCGGCCCACGGCGGCTGGCGGCTGCTCGTCACGCGCCGGCCCGGCCTGCAGTGCGCCCGGTCGCTGCTCCTGCTGGCCGCCACGTCCTTCTTCTTCACCGCGCTGGGCCGCGTGCCGCTGGCCGACGCCACCGCCGTGTCGTTCACCTCGCCCCTGCTGGTGGCGGCGCTGGCCGGCCCGCTGCTGGGCGAGCGCGTGGGCGCCGGGCACTGGATGGCCATCGGCCTGGGGTTCGTGGGCGCGCTGCTGGTCATCCGCCCGACCGGCGAGGGCAGCAACCCGTACGCCCTCCTGGTGCTGGGCAGCGCCGGCTGCTACGCGATGTACCAGCTCCTCACCCGGCGGGTGGGGGAGGTGGACCGGCCCGAGACGAGCGTGACGTACAGCGCGCTGGTCGGCACCGTGGTCCTGTCGCTGATCGTGCCCGTCTTCTGGGTGACGCCGGCGACGGCCGGCCAGTGGCTGATCCTCTCCGGGCTCGGCATCCTGGGGGCGCTGGGCCATTACTGCGTGGCCCGCGCCTTGCTGTGGGGGCCGGCCTCGATCGTCGCGCCCTTCCATTACGTGCAGCTGCTGTGGGCCGCCGCCCTCGGCTCCCTGCTGTTCGGCGACGTCCCCACCGTCTGGACCTGGACCGGCGCCGCGATCATCATCGCCAGCGGTCTGTCCATCGCCTGGCAGTCCACCCGGCCGGCGCCGGTCCCCCCCCTGGGGGCGGCGATGAATCCTTCCCGTCCGCGATAGAATCCATAAGAGGCGTATGGAGCCCTTCGCGCGCCCCGGCGACTTCCCGTTTCACTGCGACTTCAGCCTGACCCGCCTCATCGAGTGGTGGGAGGCGGAGGCCAAGGCCGGCCAGCCCCTGGCCCTCGCCGCCCTGGAGCGCCTGGCCGCGGCCCCCGAGCTGCGGGCCCCGGCCCTGGACCGGGCCACCCTGGAGCGCCACCGCGAGCTGGTGGACATCCTGATGTCGGCGGTGTTCCCCCGCGCCGCCTGGGAGCAGCAGGTGGGCGGCGCCCTGGTCCCGTTCATGATCCAGGCCCTCTACGCCACCCCGGCCCTCGGCCGGCTGCTGGCCGGCGAGGACGGCTTCCTGCGCGGCCGGATCAACATGGACGGCGCCACCGGGCTGACCTACCGCATCCTGCACGCCTACGCGCACATCCTGCGGCGCTTCTACGGCATCACGCTGGACCTGGACTACCCGCTGATCGTGAGCGTGACCGACCCCGAGACTGGCTGGGACCGCCACTTCAAGGCCCAGTTCGACGGCCGGTTCGTGACGCTGCACGTGCGGGGCGAGCTGCCGGCGCTGGGCGAGGAGGACCGGCGCCGGCTGCTGGCCAACCCGTCCGATCCTGCCGTGCTGATGGAGCTGCTGCCCCCGTCGCGGTTCGCCTTCAGCGGCTTCACCGTCTTCAGCGGTCTCGAGGTGACCGATCACGAGCTGCTCTCCTCGCTGCGGCGGGATCTGATCGAGCGCGAGTCCATCGTATCGCCGGCCTCGTTCGAGCGCCTGGAGGGCACGCTGCGCGCCTACTTCCGGCGCCCCGGGCTGCACCTGGGGCTGGCCGCCTTCGACGGCGAGCAGGTGTTCCTGCTCACGCACAAGTCGCACATCGAGGAGGGCTGCATCTTCGCGGACTCCACGCACTACCGGAAGGCGCAGTTCGCCGGCTCCCTCTACGAGCGCGCCTCCCTGGGCGGCCGCCCGCTGATCGTGGAGGACCTGACGACGTGGCCGGTGGCCACCGTGTGCGAGCGCGACCTGCTCGACCGCGGCGTGCGGAGCCTGATCCTGGCCCCCCTGCACTACCAGGACCGGCCCATCGGGCTGCTGGAGCTGGCTTCCGACCAGGCAGGCGACTTCAACCCCACCCACGCCTTCCGGCTGGCCGAGCTGCTGCCGCTGTTCGCCATGGCCGTCAAGCGCAGCATGGACGAGCTGAACGCGCGGATCCAGGCGTTCATCAAGGAGAAGTGCACCGCCATCCACCCCTCGGTCGAGTGGCGGTTCCGCCAGGCCGTGCTCAACACGATCGATCGGCGGGGAGACGGCGAGCTGGAGGGCGCCGAGATGGAGCCGATCGTCTTCGAGGGCGTCTGGCCCCTCTACGGGCTGGCCGACGTCCGCGGCTCCTCGGTGCTGCGGAGCCTGGCCATCCAGGCCGACCTGCTGGCCCAGCTCCGCCTGGCCCGCGAGGCGGTGGAGGCCGCCCGCCGGGCCCGCGCCCTCCCGGCCCTGGACGAGCTGATCTTCCGCATCGACCGGCACCTGGCGCGCATCGAGACCGCCCCCACGTCGGGCGACGAGGTCACCGTGGTGGCCTTCCTGCGCAGCCAGGTCGAGCCGGTGTTCGAGGAAGTGGCCGCGTTCGGCGCCGGGGTGCGCGAGCGGATCGCCGCCTACCGGACGGCCCTCGATCCCCGCCTGGGGACGGTGTACCGCCGGCGGCAGGCCTTCGAGGACAGCATCGGCCGGCTGAGCGATGCCATCTCCTCGTACCTGGACCTGGAGCAGCAGGTGGCCCAGGGGATGTTTCCGCACTACTTCGAGAAGCAGAAGACGGACGGCGTCGACTACCAGATCTACGTCGGCGCCTCGCTGGTGGAGAACGGCCGGTTCGCCCCCCTCTACCTGCGCAACCTGCGGCTCTGGCAGCTGATGGCCACCTGCGGCATCGCGGCCCGGGCCGAGCGCCTCAAGCCCGCGCTGCCGGTGCCGCTGGAGACCACGCACCTGATCCTGGTCCAGCACGCTCCGCTGTCCATCCGCTTCCGCTTCGACGAGAAGCGCTTCGACGTGGACGGCGCCTACAATGCGCGCTACGAGATCATCAAGAAGCGCATCGACAAGGCGGTGGTGCGGGGCACGGGCGAGCGGGTGACCCAGCCCGGGCGGATCGCCATCGTGTACAGCCAGCCGGCCGAGGCCGCCGAGTACCGCGACTACATCGAGTACCTGCAGGGGCAGGGCTGCCTGACGGGCGGGGTGGAGGACGTCGAGCTGGACGAGCTGCAGGGCGCGCACGGCCTGCGCGCCCTGCGGGTCACGGTCGACCTGGGCAACCCTCGCCTGGAGCACCCCGGGAGCACCCGCGACCTGCTCGCCGCCCGCTGAGCGCCCGCCGCCCGGGGACGACGCCGGCTCCCGGTCCTACGGCTCCCGGCGGGCCGTGAAGCGGCGCAGGTCGCCCCGGGCTCGCTGGCCCTCGGCCTCGATGCGGAACCCCGCCGACGCCACCGTCTGCTCGGTGGGCCGGTTGGGATGGCAGCCGCCCGACAGGCGGGTCCAGCACGGCTGGATCAGATCCTGGAAGCGCGCCTTGCGCCGGGAGACCGCCCGGACGTGCTCGAGCGCCCGCAGGCGGCCGCCGGGCCGGAGCACGCGGCGGACCTCCGCCAGGCTCCGCGCCGGGTCGGTCACGCTGCAGAGCACCAGGCCGCTGACGACCGTGTCGAAGGTCGAGGCGCGGAACGGCAGCGCCTCGGCGCGCGCCTGGACGAGCGGG
>JBBIIW010000115.1:0-7802 GCA_037446305.1 Candidatus Rokuibacteriota bacterium | reverse complement strand
GGTTCGAATCCCGCCGGGGTCACCACCGTTCGTGGCCAGGTCCGCCGGGAGCCACCGGCCGCCCGGTCCGGTGTAGACTCGCCCGGTCATGACCGCTCCCCCGCCGCGGCCGGCCGAGATCCGCGGGCAGGGGCTCGTCCGCAGCCCCTGGGCCCGGCGCCTCGTCTCGCTGGCCGGGCTGCTGGTCTTCTGGCAGGGCACGGTCTGGCTCAACGACGCGGTCGGGTTCATGAATCCGGCGCTGCTCCCGCGCCCGGCCGGCGTCGTCCAGGCGGCCGCCGAGCAGATCGAGGAAGGCTTCCTGCACCTGGACATCCTCTACAGCCTGTACCGGGTGGTCGTCGGCTTCATCATGGGCGCCGCCCTGGCCGTCGTGCTCGGCTGCATCTCGGGCTCGGTGCGGGTGGTGGAGGACTTCCTGGACCCGGTGCTGGAGATGCTGCGGCCGATCCCGCCGCTGGCCTGGCTGCCGCTCTTCATCTTCTGGTTCGGGATCGGCGAGCCCTCCAAGCTCTACTTCACGGCCTTCGTGGCCTTCTTTCCCGTGTACGTGAACACCATCGAGGGCGTGAAGTACGTGGACCCGCTGCTGCGGCGGGCGGCGGCCAGCCTGGGCGCCACCCGGAGCCAGATGTTCCGGCTCATCACGCTCCAGGCCGCGCTGCCCCAGATCATCACCGGGCTCCGGCTCGGCTTCGGCATGGCCTTCCTGGCCCTGGTGGCCACGGAGCTGATCGCCTCCAACGCCGGGCTCGGCTACCGGATCATGGAGGCGCGGAACTACTTCAAGGTCGACTGGATGGTCTTCGGCGCCCTCGTGATCGGGGTCATCGGGTTCACGCTGGGAAGCCTCATCCGGGCCGGCGAGGCGCGCCTGCTCCGCTGGCGGCCGCGCGACGAGAAGTAGCCGGGCCGGGCGATCGGCATGGCCTATCTCGACTGCCTGGCCGTGCGCCGGGACTTCGCGGCCGAGGACGGCACCGTGACCCCGGCGCTGTCGGCGTTCCAGCTCGGCGTCGAGGAAGGGGAGTTCGTCGCCATCCTGGGGCCCTCGGGGTGCGGCAAGTCCACGCTGCTCAACATCGTCGCCGGCTTCCTGCGCCCGACCGCCGGGCGCGTGCTGCTCGACGGGCGCGAGGTGACCGGGCCCGGCGCCGACCGCGGCGTCGTCTTCCAGGAGCACGCGCTGTTTCCCTGGATGCGCGTCATCGACAACATCGCCTTCGGCCTGCGGCTCCGCGGCGTCCCCCGCGCCGAGCGCCTGGCGGCCGCCGGCCGGTTCGTCGAGCTGGTGGGCCTGGTGGGGTTCGAGCGTCACTGGCCGCGGCAGCTCTCGGGCGGCATGAAGCAGCGGGTGGCCCTCGCGCGGGCCCTGGCCAACGACCCCAAGGTCCTGCTGATGGACGAGCCCTTCGGGGCCCTGGACGCCCAGACGCGGCGGACGATGCAGGACGAGCTGGTGAAGATCTGGGCGGCCGCGAAGAAGACCTGCCTCTTCGTCACCCACAGCATCGAGGAGGCCCTGCTCCTGGCCGATCGCGTGGTGACCATGACGGCCCGGCCCGGCCGGATCAAGGCCATCCACGGCGTCGGCCTGCCGCGGCCGCGTGACGAGTCGAGCCCGGAGTTCGTGCAGCTCAAGCGCGAGCTGACGCGGCTCCTGCATCCCACCCCTGAGACGGAGGCCGAGGATGAGGATCGTGGCGAAGCCTAGGTGGACCGTGTGGCTGCTCACGCTGGCGGCGGCGCTCGGGATCGCAGGGCCGGCCGCCCTGCCGGCGGGGGCGCAGCCGGAGTCGAGGACGCTGGACGTGTACACGTCCAAGGATCCCCAGCTGGCCTGCCAGCTGGAGCTCGCGCTCGAGAACGGATACTTCAAGGCGGAAGGACTCGAGGTCAGCATCAAGTACGTGAGCGGGGGCGGGGAGATCCCGCCGGCCATGGCCGCCGGCTCCATCCAGGTGGCGGTGGCCGCGCACAACAACGCGCTGAACCTCATCGCCCGCGACTTCCCGGTGAAGGTGATCGGCACGGTGAACGACATCTCGGGGGCGATGGGCATGGCCGTGCGGAACAGCCTGAACGTCCGGTCGCCCAAGGACCTGGAGGGCAAGAAGATCGGGACCTTCGTGTACGGGGGCACGATGGACTTCCTGGCCAGGATGTCCGCGCGTCACGGGGTTGACCGCGCGAAGCTCCAGGTGGTGAACCTGCAGCCGCCGGACCTGGCCCCCGCCTTCGCGCGCGGCGACATCGACGCCGCGCTCATCTGGGAGCCGCATCTGACCCGCACGGCGCGGCAGGGCGGGACGGTGATGCTCACCGGCGCCCAGGCGTCCTTCCCGGAGAAGAAGGAGACGTACCGGCTGTGGGGGCTGCCGATCGTCATCTTCACCCCGCAGGCGTTCATCGACCGGAACCCCAACACCCTGGTGGCGCTGCTGAAGGGCCTGACGAAGGGCCACGAGTTCCTGATGGGCCACCGGGCCGAGGCGCTGGACATCCTGACCCGGAAGCTGAGCATCCCGAAGGACGAGCTGGCCGAGATGGTGGCGCGGAACCGCTACACGATGGCCGTGGACCAGGCCTTCATGACCGAGCTGGACAGCACGGCCGAGTCGCTGCTGGCCGCCAAGCAGATCCCCAAGGCGCCGAAGGCCGCCTCCTACACGGTGACCAGCCTGATGAGGAAGGCCCGGCCGGACTGGGTCGCGGTGCCATGACCCGGCGCTGGGCGGCGCGTCGCCGGCCCCGGGCCGCCGGGTCAGCGATCGTCGCCGCCCAGCAGCTGCGTGGTCACTCCCGCGCGCCGGGCCCAGCGGCCGGCCTCGACCAGGCGGAAGAAGTCGGCCACCGCCGCGTTGAAGGCCGCGGGCTCTTCCAGGTTGATCGTGTGGCCGCTCTGCGGGATGACGACCAGCCCCGACGTGGGGATCTCGCGCTTCATGAACACGGCCGGGTCCACGCACGGCTCATCTTCGTCGCCGATGAGAATCAGCGTGGGGACCTCGAGGCGGTTGAGCCGGTCCTTCAGCGCGAAGATGGTGGGCCGGTCGCGCTGGACGCCCTGGATGGTGAGCGCCGAGCCGAGGGCCGAGTGGCGCGACAGCGCGTCCCGGAACTCCTGCCAGCCCTGGGGGTCCTTCCGCCGGAACGGCTGGCGGGTGGGCCCCACCGCGTACCGGTCGGCGAAGGCCTCGATGCCCCGGGTGGTGAGGAGCTCCACCACGGCGGCCACGTCCTTCTCGAAGCGCTCGCGCTCGACCGTGCCGCCGCCACAGCCCGCGACCACGATGCCGTGGCACCGGTCGGGGTAGCGCAGCGCGAAGTTGAGCGCCACGTTGCCGCCCATGGAGAGGCCGACGATGTGCGCCCGCGCGATCTCGAGATGGTCCATCAGCGCGCGCAGGTCGTCGATCAGCAGGTCCTGCGAGTACTGCTCCAGCCGCTCCGGCACGCTGGAGGGCGGGAAGCCGCGGTTGTTGTAGGTGACGCACCGGTACAGGCGCGAGAAGTAGCGGACCTGCGGCTGCCAGCTCCGCCCGTCGCCGCCGAACTCGTGGCTGAAGACGACCGGGAAGCCATCACCGGTGACCTCGTAGTGGAGCTGGATGCCGTTGACGGCGGCGAAGGGCATCGCGGGAGGGTACCACGGCCGAGACGGATCTGACCCGCCTGACGGTCGCCGAGGCCGCGGAGCGCCTGGCCCGCCGCGAGATCACCGCCACCGCGCTGGCCGATGCCTACCTGGCCCGGATCGCCGCCGTCGACCCCGTCCTCCACTGCTATCTCGCCGTTCTCGACGGGCCTGCCCGGGCCGAGGCGGCGGCCTCGGACGCCCGCCACGCCCGCGGCGCCGCCCTGGGACCGCTCGACGGCATTCCGGTGGCCCTGAAGGACAACATCGATGTGGCCGGCGTGCCGACCACGAACGGCCTGGGGCCGCGGCCGGGCGCCGCGCCGGACCGCGATGCCGAGGTCGTGCGCCGCCTGCGCGAGGCCGGGGCGGTCATCCTGGGCAAGCTGAACATGCACGAGGCGGCGTTCGGCGCCACCACCGACAACCCCCATCACGGGCGCACGCACAACCCGTGGCGGGTCGGCTACACGCCGGGCGGCTCCAGCGGGGGCACCGGCGCGGCGGTGGCCGCCCGCCTGTGCGCGGCCGGCCTGGGCACCGACACGATGGGCTCCATCCGCCTGCCGGCCGCGTTCTGCGGCGTGGCCGGGCTCAAGGCGACGTACGGCCTGGTCAGCATGCGCGGCATCGCGCCCCTCAGCTGGCGACTCGACCACGTCGGGCCCCTCTGCCGGTCCGTGGCCGACCTGGGCCTGGTGCTGGAGGCCATTGCCGGATTCGATGCCGAGGACCTGGGCTCCATCCCGCCGCCGGCGCCCGGCGCGGCCGCAGGCCCCTGGCCCGCGCCGGCGTCCGGACCGTTGCGGGTCGGGCTCATCGAGAACTTCGATGCGATCCCCGCGCGCGACGACGTCCGCCGGTCCGTGAGAAACGCCGTGGAGATCCTCCGCGCGTACGGGGCATCGGTGCACGGCGTCCGGCTCCCGGACTACGATCCATCCCGCGGGCGCCGGGCGGGCCTGCTCGTGATCGAGGCCGAGGCGTGGGTGATTCACGAGGCCGCGCTGGCCGAGGCGCCCGGCGCCTTCACCCCCGAGCTCCGGCGGATGCTGGAGTACGGGCGGGACGCCCCGGCCGGGCGGCTGGCCACGGCCGAGCGCCTGATCCAGACTGCGGGCTTCGCGCTGCGCCGCGCGCTGCAGGACCTGGACGTGGCGCTCGCCTTCACCGCACCACAGCCCGCATTTCCCTTCGGCGAGCGGGCCCCCGATCACCTGGCGGATGCGACGGCGCTGGCCAACTTCGCCGGCTGCCCGGCGCTCAGCGTCCCGGGCGGGCTGAGCGAGGAAGGCTTGCCCATCGGCCTCCAGCTGATGGCCGCACCCTTGCGGGAGCGGCGGTTGCTGGAGGTCGCGCGCGTGCTGGAGGCCGCCCTGCCCGTGGCCGCCGCCCCCGAGCCGCGACCACCCGGCTAGCGCGGCTCGCGCCGCGGCCATCCCGCCCGCTCCGAACGCCTGTGCAGTGCGCCTGGGCGCGGCCGGCCAGGCATCCTGGACCGCGAGGAGGCGATCCGCGCCGCGGGGCAGGCTTGGCCCCGGCCGGCCGGGCCGGGACGCGCCGAACGGCGCTCGACGTGCCGCCGCCCGAGCAGCGCCGGGAACGTCGCCTGGCGCGAACCGACGAGACATCAAGGCGTTGCTTGACAACCCCGCCTCCTGTGCTACCAGAAGTTCTGGGGGGTGGGGCTGGCGGCCCCGGACCTCCCATCGCCGCGCTCGAGCCCGCCTCGACCGGGCTTGCCGCCGGGTCCGGGACGGGCTGGGCGGCGGCCGGACTACCGATGACGGAGGTGAGAAGGGATGCTCGCGCTCGCTCGTCGCTCTCCATTCGAGCTGGTGGAGCAGGCGCAGGAGCGGATGGAGCAGATGTTCCGCCGCTTCTTCGGCGACGAGGGGCAGCCGATGACGAGCTGGGTGCCCGATGCCGAGGCGCACGTGAGTGACGGCAAGCTGGTCGTCCGCTGTGACCTCCCCGGCGTCGAGCCGGCCGACATCCACGTGGCCGTCAGGGGGCGCACGCTGGTGATCTCCGGTGAGCGGAAGGCCCAGCAGCAGGTCTCCGACGACGGGTACTGGATGCGGGGCATCGCCTACGGGAGCTTCGAGCGCTCGTTCTCGCTGCCGGAGGGCGTCGACCCGAACGCCGTGAAGGCGACGTACCGGAACGGCGTCCTCCAGGTCGAGGTGCCGCTGCCGAAGGAGCTGGCGGGCATCACGGTGCCCGTCACCGTCGAGAAGACGCTCGGCGCCTGAGCCGGATGCGGGGGCGCGCGGCCGACCGCCGTTGCGCCCCGGCCGGCGCGGAACGAACGCTGCCGGAACGAGTTCTCCGGAAGGAGGTGAAGACGCATGCTGGCGCGCTGGCGTGAGTGCGCGGCCGTGCCGCTGAGGGCTCTGCTGGGCGGGCTGCTCCTGGTGCTCGGCTACCTGAAGCTGGTCGAGCCGGGGTTCTCGGCGACGGTGCAGCTCATGGAGCCCTTCGGCTTCGTGCCGGGCGCTGCCTGGACGTGGGCCGTCGGGCTGCTGGAGCTGCTCGGGGGCGCGGCGCTGGTGCTGGGAGTGCTCACCCGGTGGGCCTCCCTCGTCCTTGCGCTCGAGTCGCTGGCGGCGCTCGCCGCGGCCGGGGCCGGCGCTTCGATCAACGTCGAGGCCAGGGTCGCGATGCTGGCCGGGCTGGCGGCGCTGGCCCTGATCGGTCCACAGCGCTACGCGCTGGACCTGCGGCTGCCCGCGCTCGCCTCGTGGAGCGGGGCCGAGCCGTCCGAGCCGGTTCGCAAGGCGGCCTAGAGGCCCGCCGGCCTCGGGCTGTGAGGATGGAGGCGTCTGTCTCCGTCCCCGTTCCCTCGCCCGATCATCCCGCCGCGCGCGCCCCCGTCATGGGGGGCCGGCGCGCGGCGCGGCTCGCCGTCCAGGACTTGCGCCGCCGGGTTCGCTGCTGAGACTATCGGGTCCGGTCGTCTCCCCGGGGAAGAATGCTCGAGCGCCTGGCGGTTGCCTTCATCTCGCTCTTCGTCGCCGTCGACATCGTCGGCGTGCTGCCCGTCTATCTGGGCCTCGCCTCGGCGCTCGAAGAGCCGGCGCGCCGGCGCGTCGTGGCCGAGGCGGCGCTGACGGCGGCCGGGATCGGAATCGGCTTCCTGCTGGTGGGCGACGCCGCGCTGCGCACGCTGGGCGTGAGCGTGGCCGACTTCCAGGTCGCGGGCGGGCTCCTGCTGATCGTGCTGTCCATCTATGATCTGCTCCACCCGGAGACCCCGCTGCGCCAGGCCGGGGCGCGCATCGGCGTGGTCCCGCTCGGGACGCCCATGATCGTCGGGCCTGCCGTGCTGACCACGCTCCTGGCCCTGGCCCGGGCGGAAGGGTACGTGGTCGCGCTGGCGGCGTTCGCGGCGAACCTGGTCCTGGCCTGGGCTGCGCTGCGCTGGGCGCCCGGGATCGAGCGGGTCATCGGCGAGGCCGGCTCGCGGGCCGTGGCCAAGGTCGCGAGCGTGCTCCTGGCCGCGATCGGCGTGACGATGGTGCGGGCCGGGCTCGAGGCGATCCTCGCGCCGCGGCGTTCCTGAGAGGCGGGGCACCTGCGTGAGACGCCCGTGACGCAGATGACCGGCGCTGCACTCCGGTGTAGACTCCCCGCGGACCCTCGCCAGGCGGCGAGGCATGACGCGCAGCGACGGCAAGGGAGGGGACGGCGATCATGGCGCAGGCGCTCGAGGCATTGCTGCGGCGGCAGGTGGCCCGCTTCGTGGACCGGCAGGCCGACTGGGACGCGTTCGCCGACGCGCGGGTGGACGGCTACCGGCGCGCCCAGCACCGGTTCATCGGCAGCGGCGCCTCCGGCAAGGCCGACGCCAGCGTCATCCCCGCCGAGCACTTCACGCTGAGCGTCATGTTCGTGCCGCCCGGGCAGGGCAACGCCGCCCACACCCACGAGGTCGAGGAGGTCTTCTTCATCCTGCGCGGCAAGGTGAAGGTCTTCTTCGAGGACGGCGCCGGCGGCCGCGCCGAGACGGTGCTGGGGCCCTGGGACTGCGTGTCCTGTCCCGCCAACGTGATCCACGGCTACGAGAACGTGGGGCTCGAGCCCGCCTACCTGCAGGTGATGCTCGGCAAGCCCCGGCCCGACCTCATGTCCTACACGGACGCCGGGCTGCAGGCCCGGCGCG
>JBBIIW010000114.1:0-7808 GCA_037446305.1 Candidatus Rokuibacteriota bacterium | reverse complement strand
GCCCCGCCAGCCCCGGCAGGCCCCGGGCTGCGGGCGTGAGCTGCACGTGGCACTCGGCGCCCGGGCGCAGCCCGCGAAGCCCCTCCGCCACCTGGCGCAGCACCGCCTCCAGCTCGACCGCGCTGGAGAGGCCCCGGGCGAGATCTCCCAGCTGCCGCAGCCGGCTGGTCAGGCGGATCTCCGGCACCCCGCTAGCGTAGCACCGGCGCGCGCGGTGGTCGGCAGAGCAGGAGCAGCCCCACGGCGGCGGTGTTCAGGCCGGCGGCCAGGAGGAAGGCCGGGGTGTAAGTCCCTGTCGCGTCGTACAGGGCTCCCGCGATGAGCGGGCCCAGGGAAGCCGTGGAGCCGGCCAGGGCGAAGAGGACGCCGACGAGCGTGCCGGCCTGGGCCCGGCCGAAGAAGTCGCCCACGATGGCGGCGAAGAGCGTGGACACCGCGCCGTAGGAGTAGCCGAAGAGAAAGGCGGAGCCGAAGAGCAGGGCCAGGTTGCCGGCCGCGGCGAAGCTCGCGAACGCCAGCGCCTGCAGCCCCATGGCCGCTGCCACGACGGCCCGCCGGCCGAAGCGGTCGGAGAGCACGCCCATGACGAGCCGGCCGGCGACGGCGCCCAGCCCGAGCGCGCTCATGACGGAGGCGGCCACCAGCGGCGAGAAGCCCAGGTCGCGCGCGAAGCGCACGAGGTGGACGAGCGGGATGAAGACCGGCACCCACGTGGCCGTGTACGCCGCCCAGAGCAGCCAGAAGACGGGCGTGCGGACGGCCCGCGCCAGCGGCCAGGCCTCCCCCTCGGCGGCCGCCGGCCCGCCCCGGGGCGGGCTCGGGTCACCGTCCGGATGGAGTCCCAGGCTCTCGGGGTCGCGCCGCATGACGGTCGCGATGAGGTTCAGGAGGACGAGGAGGCCCAGGCCGAACACGACGTAGGCGGCGCGCCAGCCCACGGCGCCGATCAGCATCTGGGCCAGCGGCGGCAGGGCGAAGGTGCCCACGCTGCCCCCGGTGGAGGCCAGGCCGACGGCCAGGCCCCGGCGGCGGGCGAACCACTTGACGACGGTCGCGTTGCAGGGCACGTAGGCCGTCCCCATGCCCAGGGAGGCGACGAGCCCGTAGAGCACGTAGGGCTGCCAGATCTGGCTGACCAGCGCCATGCCCGTCAGCGCGATCCCCAGGAACACGCCGCCGGCGGCGATCACCACCCGAGGTCCCCAGCGGTCGGTCAGCCGGCCGGCCGGGAAGCCGACGATGCAGTAGAGGAACGCGTAGAGCGAGAAGGCGCCGGCCAGGCTGGCCCGGCTCCAGCCGAACTCGTCGAGCAGGGCGGCGAAGAAGACGCCGAAGGAGTACTGGGTGCCGTAGGCGACGAAGAGGACGGAGAAGGCCCCGGCCACGACGACCCAGCCATAGAACGGCCGGCCCACGTCAGCTGCGCTTGGCGCCGTTGAGCTTCGGCAGCAGCTCGGCCAGGAACTTGCCCGTGTAGGAGCCGGGCGTCTGGGCCACGACCTCGGGCGGCCCCTCGGCCACGACCTCGCCGCCGGCCTCGCCGCCCTCCGGCCCGAGATCGATGACCCAGTCGGCCGCCTTGATGACGTCCAGATGGTGCTCCACGACCAGCACCGTGTTGCCGGCGTCCACCAGGCGGTGCAGCACGCCCAGCAGCTTCTTGACGTCGTCCAGGTGCAGCCCGGTGGTGGGCTCGTCGAGGATGTAGAGCACGTCGGTGGTGGCGCGGCCGCCCAGCTCGGCGGCGATCTTGAGGCGCTGGGCCTCGCCGCCCGACAGCGTGGTGGCCGGCTGCCCGAGCCTGAGGTAGCCCAGGCCCACGTCGCCCAGCACCCGGAGCCGGCGGGCCAGCGCCGGCTGGGCGCCGAAGAACTCGACCGCCTCGTCCACGGTCATGGCCAGGACGTCGCCGATGCTGCGGCCCCGGTACTTCACGCTCAGCACGTCGGGCCGGTAGCGGCGGCCCTCGCATTCCTGGCAGGTGACGTACACGTCCTCGAAGAAGTACATCTCGAGCTTCTCGAAGCCGTCGCCCTGGCACTTCTCGCAGCGGCCGCCCGGCACATTGAACGAGAAGGCGCCCGGCCCCAGCCCCAGGGCCCGCGCCCGCGGCAGGCCGGCGAACACCTTCCGGATCTCGTCGAAGGCCTTGATGTAGGTGACGGGGTTCGAGCGCGGGGTGCGGCCGATCGGCTCCTGGTCGATCAGGCGCACGGCCTTGAGGTGCTCGAGCCCCAGCAGCGCCTGGTAGGTGCCCGGCGGCGCGAACTCCGTCTTGAAGGCCCGGGCGGCGGCCCGGTAGAGGGTGTCGTGCACCAGCGTGGACTTGCCGGAGCCGGAGACGCCGCTGACGACCGTGAGCGTGCCCAGCGGGATCCGGACCGTCACGTCCTTGAGGTTGTGCTCGCGGGCGCCGGTCAGGACGAGGTGCCGGCGCGCGGTGCGCCGGAAGGCCGGCACCGGGATGGACTCCCGGCCGGTCAGGTAGCGCGCCGTCAGCGAGTGGCTGGTCCTGAGGAACTCGGCCAGAGGGCCGCTGAACACGAGCGACCCGCCCCGGTCGCCCGAGCCGGGGCCCAGCTCCACGATGTGGTCGGCGGCCTCGATGAAGCCGCGGTCGTGCTCGACGACGACCACCGTGTTGCCGGCCTGGGCCAGCTCCCGGCAGAGGTCGGCCAGCCGCGTGGTGTCGCGCGCGTGCAGCCCGATGGACGGCTCGTCCAGCACGTAGAGGGTGCCGACCAGCTGGGAGCCGAGCTGGTTGGCCAGGTTGATCCGCTGGGCCTCGCCGCCCGAGAGGGTGCGCGTCTGCCGGTCGAGCGTGAGGTAGCCCAGGCCTACCCGCAGCAGGAAGCCGAGCTTGGCCTGCAGCGGCTTGAGGATCCCCTCGCTCACGCCCTGCTCCCAGGCGGTGAGCGGCAGGGCGGCCAGCACCTGGGCCGCCTGCTCGATCGTCAGCGCCGTGAACTGCGCGATGGTGAGGCCGGCCACCTGGACGGCCAGCGCCGCCGGCTTGAGGCGGGCGCCGGCGCACGCCGGGCAGGGAGACTGGCTGCGGTAGCGGGAGAGGAACACCCGCACGTGGAGCTTGTAGCGGTAGGACTCGACCTCCTCGAAGAAGCCCTTGATGCCGGGGAACGTGCCGTCGCCCTCGTAGACCAGCCGGCGCTCCTCGTCGGTCAGGGCCTGCCAGGGCTTGTCGAGATCCAGCCGGTGGCGGCGGGCGGCCTTCGCCAGCTGGCGCTGGTACCAGCGGCCGGAGGGGTACGTCCAGGGCTCCACGGCCCCCTCGGCCAGCGTCCGGGTGGGGTCGGGCACCACGAGCGACTCGTCGTACCTGAGGATGTTGCCGAAGCCCTTGCACTCCGGGCAGGCGCCCAGCGGGTGGTTGAAGGAGAAGAGCAGGGGCTGGGGGCGCTCCAGCGCCAGACCGCACTCCGGGCAGCGCAGGTCCTCGGCGAACTGGCGGATCCCGGCGCCCGCCACCTCGACCTCGACCCGCCCGCGGCCTTCCCGGAGCGCCGTCTCCACCGAGTCGGTGAGCCGGGCCCGCTGCCCGGGCTCGAGGACCAGCCGGTCGAGCACCACGCTGATCTCGCGGACCCCGTCCAGCGGGGGCGGAGCCGAGGTCAGGTCCATCACGGCGCCCTCCACGCGGACGCGCGCGAAGCCGCGCCGGGTCAGCAGGGCCCACAGCTCGGGGCCGCGGCTGCCGGCGGGCACCGGCATGCGGAAGCCGATCAGGGCCCGGGCGCCGCCGTGTTCGGCCAGCAGGCTGTCCACCAGGCTCTCCGGCGAGTGCGCCACGGCCGGCACCCGGCAGGTCGGGCAGTGCAGCCGGCCGATCTTGGCGTAGAGCAGCCGGAGATAGTCGTAGACCTCGGTGGCGGTGCCCACGGTGGAGCGGGCCGTCCGGACGGGGTTCTTCTGCTCCAGGGCCACCGCGGGCCGGATCTGCTCGATCCGGTCCACGTCCGGCCGGTCCAGGCGCTCCAGGAACATCCGGGCGTAGGTGGACAGGGACTCGATGTAGCGCCACTGCCCCTCGGCGAACAGGGTGTCGAAGGCCAGGGAGGACTTGCCCGAGCCCGAGACCCCGGTGATGACGGTCAGGCGGTCGTGCGGGATCTCCAGGGAGATGTTCTTGAGGTTGTTCTGGCGGGCCCCTTCGATCCGGAGGCCCAGGGGGCGCGACATGCGGGCGATCCTCCTGAGAGGGTTATCTTACCCGGAAGTGCTATGATGGACCAGCATGCACGACCGGATCCGCGTGCTGGTCGTGGACGACGACGCGGAAGTTCGTACCCTTCTCACGCGCGTCCTGACCAAGAGCGGCTGGACGTCCGCCGAGGCCGCCTCGGGCGCGGACGCCATGGCGACTCTCGGCCGCCAGGAGTTCGACGTCGTCCTGCTCGACATCCGCCTGCCCGACGCCTCGGGCCTCGACGTGCTGCGGCGGGCCCGGGAGACGGACGTGGACACCGAGTTCATCATCCTGACCGGCAACGCCGACGTGGAGACGGCGGTGGAGGCCATGCGCCTGGGGGCCTACGACTTCATCGGCAAGCCCTGGCGCAACGCCGAGCTGGTGGAGATCATCGGCAAGGCCGCCGAGAAGAAGGCCCTGCGCCGGGAGAACTCCGCGCTCAAGGAGGTCATGACCCGCCGCGATGGCCTGCCGCGCATCGTGGGCGGCACGCCGGAGATCCGGGAAGTCCTCTCGATGGTCGACCGGGTGGCGGCCAGCGAGAGCCCGGTCCTCATCCACGGCGAGAGCGGCACCGGCAAGGAGCTGGTGGCCCGGACCATCCACCTCAAGAGCCGGCGCGCCTCGCGGCCCTTCGTCTCCATCAACTGCGGAGCCCTCCCCGACACCCTGCTGGAGACCGAGCTGTTCGGCCACAAGCGGGGCGCCTTCAGCGGGGCCGTGGCCTCCCGGGTGGGGCTGTTCGAGGCGGCCGACGGCGGCACCCTGTTCCTCGACGAGATCGGCGAGATGTCGCCCGCCATGCAGGTCCGCCTGCTGCGGGTGCTGGACTCGGGCGAGGTCCGGCGGGTGGGCGAGGAGCGGGCCTTCAACGTGGACGTCCGCATCGTGGCCGCCACCAACAAGGATCTCAACCGCGAGGCCTCCGAGGGCCGCTTCCGCTGGGACCTCTTCTACCGCGTGGCCACCATCGTCATCCCGGTGCCGCCGCTGCGCCGGCGGCGCGACGACATCCCGCTGCTGGTCACCCACTTCGCCGGCCAGGCGGGCGGCAAGGTCCTGAAGTTCTCCCCCGGCGCCATGGAGCGCCTGCAGCAGTACGACTGGCCCGGCAACATCCGCGAGCTCCGCAACCTCATCGAGCGGCTGCAGATCCTGCACGTCGGCGACGAGGTCAAGGCCGACGACCTGCCGACCGAGCTGTCCACCACCCGGCGGGCCGAGAGCGAGCCCGCCGACTCGCCGCTGCTGACGCTCCAGGAAGTCGAGCGCCGACACGTCGAGCGGGTCCTGCACGCGACCGGCTGGAACAAGGCCCAGGCGGCCCGCGTGCTGTCGGTGGACATCAAGACCCTCAACAAGAAGATCCGCGACTTCAACCTGGTCCGCCCCAGCTGACCCGGCCGCCGGCCCCATCCGCCCGGGAGAAGCTCCCCCTCCCCGGGAGGTTCTCCCCGGCCGCGCGCGGCTGACCTTCCTGCAAACGTAACGGTGATGTGTGCTTAGACGCGGTCGGGCGTGGCACTGGAGTTGCCATGACCAGCCGGCGATGATGACACCTCCCGAGCGCGCCACCGTGGGCGGCCACGACGCCGAGCAGCCGAGGTCGAGCACGAACGTCTACTACCTGCCGGCGCCGGCCGCCGAGACCCTCGCCGCGCCGGCCGAGGAGCCGGTCCGGCTCGCCCGCCGCCTCCGCAACGCCTGGTGGCGCCTCCGCCTGGCCGTGACCGAGATCCGGGCGATCCTGCGGCAGCCGCGCCCGCGCTACACGCTGGACGACTACGCTGCCATCCTGGAGCTGGAGGACGAGACCCGCGTGCGGGCCCGCGCCCGCCGGGGCCATCGCCCGGCGCAGGTGATCGACTTCGAGGCCGCCCGGGCCCGCCTCCGTCCCGTCCCCCAGGCCTGACACTCGCCCGGTTCGCCGGTTCCGGGGTTTGACACCCCCGCGGCCGGACAGTACAACCCCGGCATGACCGTCCCGCGCCTCCGTCTCGCCGCGATCCTGTGCGTCGCCCTGCTCACGCTCGCCGCCGGCTGCGGCGGGCCCCCGCTGTCGCCGGAGGCCGAGCAGGGCCGGCAGGTCTATCTCGCCCAGTGCACCGCCTGCCACGCGGCCGATCCCGCCCAGGCGGGCCCGGTGGGGCCCCCGGTCCGCGGGTCGTCGAGGGAGCTGCTGGAGGCGAAGCTGCTGCGGGGCGCCTATCCGCCGGGCTACCAGCCGCAGCGCCCGACGTCCGTCATGCCCCGCATGCCCCAGGTCGCCGGCCAGCTCGACGAGCTGGCTGCGTATCTGAGCTCGAACTGACGCGTCGTAGCAGGGCTGGGTGTCGGGAGGGGGCGAGGCGCCCCTCCCGACCCGCCGAGCGGCAGGCTCCGCCTCGCCGCGCCTACGCGACGGCGATCAGGCTCACGACCCAGAAGATCGCCGTCAGGATGAAGCCGGCCCAGAAGGTGCCCGACAGCGAGCCGAGCATCTTCTTGCCGGGGCCGGTGGTGCCGACCAGCGCGTTGACCTCCGCCGCCACCAGGACGATCAGCAGCAGGATCAGCATCGTGGTGACGGTGCCGCCGGTGATGGCGCCGCGCCAGGGCAGGTGGGAGGCGGCGCCCATGAACCACAGCATGGGGATCGAGAGCATCGTGTTGGTCCGGGAGGCGAAGCCGGCGCGCTGACCGCGGGCCGCGGCCTCCGGGATGGCCTGCCCGCCGCCCTTGACCTGCCTGGCCGACGCCATCACCACCTGCTGCGCCGGCCAGATGACGAACCAGACGTTGGCCCACATGACGGTGCCCAGCAGGCCGCCGGTGAAGATGGCCAGGCCGTACGGCTGCGTGAAGAAGGGGCCCAGGCCCCCGAACTGCCCGATCTTGTGGAGGATGATCAGCCAGCCGGTGATGAACGTGACCATGGCGCCCCAGCGGAACCACCAGAGCGCGCGCTCGACCAGGCCCCCGGCGATCATGCCGGTGCGGACGGGAGCCTCGGCGCTGGCGAAGAAGGGGGTCTGGACGAAGTTGAAGTAGTACAGCATCCCGATCCAGGTGATCCCGGCCAGGAAGTGGAACCAACGCAGGAAGAACAGCCAACCTTCTCCGCTCAACAGTGCCATCGGTCCAGCTCCTCCTCGGGGCAGGATGGACTACTCGTCGTCAGCGTCCTCCTCATCGTCGACGTCCTCGTCGTTCTCGTACTCCTCGTCCTCGAGGATCTCGTCGAGGTCCTCGTCCTCGTCGTCGAAGTCGTCGTCGTCGTCGAAGTCGTCCTCGAGGTCGGCCTCCTCCGCCTCCTCCTCCAGCTCGTCGTCCTCGTCGTCGAACTCGTCGTCCTCGAACTCCTCCTCCTCCTCGTCGTCCTCGAGATCGTCATCGTCCCCGTTGGGGTGAGAACGGCGCAGCAGGAGATCGTCATGCCAGGGGTGTGTCCGGAACTGCATCTGAAGGTTCCTCCGAGCCGCTGCCCGGCCGACTCAAGTAGCTGGGATCGCTACTGTTGGAATGCTCGGGAGGGGATTATAGCAAACGGGCTGGCGTGTCCAGGGCTTTCGACGCCCCCCGCGCGCTGCGCGCCGCGCGGCCGGACGGCGGCGCCCGGGCC
>JBBIIW010000113.1:0-7919 GCA_037446305.1 Candidatus Rokuibacteriota bacterium | reverse complement strand
GGCGCCGGCCGCCGCCCGGCGCCAGTCAGGGCAGGTGGAGGCGCTTGAGCGCGAGCTGGTAGTGCGTGAGGGGGGCCGGCTTCTCGATCACGTCCACCGCGCCCAGCCGGCGCACCTGCTCGACCTCGTCCCGCGTGGCGTGGCCGGTGATCACGACGACCGGCAGCGAGGGCCGGCGGCGGCGCACCTCGGTGAGGACGTCGAGGCCGTTCATGCCGGGCATCGAGACGTCCAGGAACATGGCGTCGGGCTCGCTCGGCCCCCGCCGGCGCAGGGCCTCCTCGCCCGAGGTCGCGATGGCTGCCTGGTGCCCCTCGCGCTCCAGCGAGCGGGCCAGGATCTCCGCCACCTGGGGCTCGTCGTCCACGATGAGAATCTTCATCCCGACCTCCTTTGCAAGAACGACCAGGTCGCGCGTGTAATGTCTACAAACCGGTCATGGCGCCGGCTACCCGACGGTCGGCAAGTGCGTGTAATCGTTGCGTCGGGTCTCTGTGGAAGCGGGTGGCACCCTCCGTGCACTTTGGTTCACATGCTGTGCGGCAACGGGGCTGGACGAATCGCAGGAGGCCCCGAGGGGGGATATCGATGAGCGAGGGGCTGAGCCTCTGCACGAGCAGCAAGATGCAGGCGATCCGCGAGCTGATCGCGAAGGTCGCCGCTACCAATACCACGGTCCTGCTCCGCGGCGAACGCGGGGTGGGCAAGGAGATCGTGGCGCGCGCCATCCACCGGGCCTCGCCCCGGGCGCACCGGCAGTTCCTCAAGGTGAACTGCGCGGCGCTCCCGGGCGAGCTGCTGGAGTCCGAGCTGTTCGGGCACGAGAAGGGCGCGTTCACCGGCGCCTACCGGCAGAAGCCAGGCAAGTTCGAGGCGGCCGACGGGGGGACGCTGCTGCTCGACGAGATCGGCGAGATGCCGCTGCGGCTGCAGGCCAAGCTGCTCCACGTGCTGCAGGACGGCGAGTTCTCCCGCGTCGGCGGCGAGAAGATCATCGGGACCGACGTGCGCCTGATCGCCTCCACCAACCGGGATCTGGAGTCGGCCATGCGGAGCCATCAGTTCCGCGAGGACCTCTACTACCGCCTGAACGTCATCGAGATCCGGATCCCGCCCCTGCGGGAGCGGCGGGAGGAGATCCCGGCCCTGGTGGACCACTTCCTCGGCGAGTTCAACGCGCAGTACGGGCGGAAGGTCGAGGTGCCGTCCGACACGCTCCGCGTGTTCCTCGAGTACCACTGGCCCGGCAACGTGCGCGAGCTGGAGAACGCCGTGAAGCGGATCGTCGTCCTCGGCTCGCCGCGCTCCGTCCACCAGGAGCTGGCGGCGGCCCTGGGCCGCAGCCCTCGCACGCCCGGCGCCGGGCCGGCGATGACGGCGGTCGCCCCCGACCAGGTCATCAGCCTGAAGGAGATCGCCCGGCAGGCGGCCCGGGACGCCGAGCGGGTCGCCATCAAGGAGGTGCTGGACCGCGTGCACGGGAACCGGGCCAAGGCCGCTCGCCTGCTGCAGATCAGCTACAAGGCGCTGCTGTACAAGATCGTGCAGTGCGGCCTGGTGACGCCCGAGGACAGGGCGGACACCTCCCGGAACGGCGCGGTGACGGCGGAGGCGCCCCAGGACGAGGCCGTCGCCTCCTGAGGCGCCGGGGCGGCCGGCGCCGGCGCGGGCCGGAGGCAGCTCTCGCTCCTCTCTAGGTGCGCGTCCGCCGGAACCCGAGCAGGTGGTGGCGGACGGCGAGCGCGGTGAGCAGCACGAAGTAGCGAAGGACGCGGAGCGCGGCGATCACTGCCGGAGGCGACGAGCAACTCCCGTGCCCGTCCGTCCGCGCTCGCAACCCGGCGTCCTCGCGAGCTCGCGAGGCCCGGCATGGGCAAGCGGGTTCCGGCTTGCGGCAGGCGGCGCCGGCCGCCCGGCCGCCTGCCGGCCGCGTGGTACGCTAGCGCCATGTTCGACATCGGCCTCCAGGAGATGGTCGTCATCGGCGTCATCGCGCTCCTGGTATTCGGCCCGTCGAAGCTGCCGGAGCTGGGGCGGATGGTGGGCCGGGCCATGCGGGAGTTCCGGCGGGCCAGCGACGAGTTCCGCAGCACGGTCGAGAGCAACCTCCACATCAACGACCCCGAGCCGGTGATCGCGCCGGCCGCGGAGACGCCGTACGAGCCGGCGGCGCCGCTCCCCTCGGAGCGGGAGGCGACGCCGGCCGAGGCGCAGGCGGAGCCCCAGCCCGATCCCGTCCATGCCGGCGACTCCGCCGAGCCGTACTGCGCCCAGCGCGGAGCGCGGCTGCTGCACCGGCGCGCCTGCGCGTGGGTGGGGCGCATCCCCGACGCCGAGCGCATCTACTTCAAGCAGGTCGCGGACGCTCGAGACCAGGGCCTGGTGGAGTGCCCCGTCTGCGAGCCCTGGGACTGAGCCCGGAGGAGGGCTTCGCGCACCCCCCCGGCGCACGAGAGGCTTGACATACTCGACAGACGTTGAGTACTGTGCCGGGCATGAAGGAGCTGACCGTCCGGCAGCGTGCCGTCCTCGACTTCATCCGCGCCTTCACCGCCCGGCAGGGCGTGCCCCCGACCGTGCGCGAGATCGGCGACCGGTTCCGGGTCACGCCCCGCGCAGCGTTCGACCACCTCCGGGCGCTGGAGCGCAAGGGCGCTCTGCAGCGCCGGGCGAGTGCCCGGCGCACCTCGCGCGTGCTGACCCCGGCCGAGCCCGTGCGGGCGCAATACCGCGCCATCCCGATCCTGGGCCGCGTCGCCGCCGGCCGGCCGCTGCTGGCCGAGGAGCACCGCGAGGGTGACCTGCCGCTGGCGCCGTCCTCGCTCCCGGGCGGAGGCGAGGACATCTTCGCCCTGCGGGTCCAGGGCGACAGCATGATCGGGGCCCACATCTGCCCCGGCGACCTGGTCCTGGTCCGGCGGCAGGACAGCGCCCAGCCCAACGACATCGTCGTGGCGCTGGTGGAGGCCGAGGGGGGCGAGAGCGAGGCGACCGTCAAGCGCTTCCTGCGCGACGGTCCCCGCATCGTGCTGAAGCCGGAGAATCCCGCGCTCAGCCCCGTCGTCGTCGATCCACGCCGGCAGCGCGTTCACATCCTGGGCAAGGTGATCGGGCTGCTGCGGGGGATCGCCTGAACCGGCAACCATTGCCCGAGGGAGGCCGCCGCCATGCACGCCGCCACGTGCTACGCGCTCCGCGCGCGCCGTCGCGCCCTTTTTTTGTCCCGTACCACTCGACAGGTGCCGAGTGTCGAGGCGGGCTATCGGGTCGCCCGGGAGCTGGTCCGGGCCGCGGTGGCCCTCGGCGCCGCCTCGGTCTGGGCCGTCCTCTTCCTGCTCCTGGCGGGCTGACCGCGCGTCAGGCCCGCGCGGCCCCCGACCGCTCGTAGACCCGGGCGGCGACGAAGAGGTCGAGGAGCTCGCCGTCGATGCCGCCCGTACGGCGCTCGCCGTCGAGGATCTCGAGCGCGCGCTCGGCCGGCACCGCCTTCTTGTAGGGGCGGTCCCCGGCGGTGAGGGCATCATAGATGTCGGCGATGGTCATGATCCGCGACTGCACCGGGATCTGGTCGCCCGCGATCCCGTCCGGGTACCCGGACCCGTCGAGCTTCTCGTGGTGCGACCGCGCGATCTCCGGGATCCGCCGGAACTCCCTGGTCCACGGGATCCGGGCCAGGAACTCCCAGGTGTGCACGACGTGGGAGCGCATCTCGGCCACTTCCTCGTCGGTCAGGCTGCCGCGGCTGATGGACAGGATGGCCGCCTCGCCGGGCGTCACCACCGTGCGCGACTGGCCCCGGTGGTCCTCGAACGCGCGGCCGGGCAGCTCCCGGATGTGGGCCAGCACGTCGCGGGGCAGGACGCTGGGCTCGTTGGCCAGCAGCACGCGCTGCAGGCTCTCGTCCAGCTCGGCGAGGCGCGCGGCCAGCTCGGCGTCCAGCCGGCGGGCGAAGGCCGTGAACCCCCGCCGCCCGCGCGTGCGGAGGAACTGCAGCTTCTCCAGGGCGACCTTCAGCTCCAGGTCGCGCTGGATGAGCGCCACCCGGTGGCGGATGCGCTCCAGCTCCGCGGGATAGAGCTTCTTGGCCTTCAGCAGCACGTGCTCGCGCACGCCCACCTTCCCGAAGTCGTGCAGGAGCGCCGCGTAGCGCAGCTCCTGGATCTCGTCGGCCGAGAAGCGGAGGCTGCCGTAGCGCCCGGTCGGGCAGCGGTCCACGACCTGCGCCAGCGCCACGCTCAGCTCGGCGACGCGGAAGGAGTGGCCGGAGGTGCTGGGGTCCCGCGACTCGATCGCGGTCACCGCGGCGTTGACGAAGCCCTCGAAGAGCTGCCGGATGCTCTGGTAGAGGCGGCTGTTGGCCAGCGCCACCGCCGCCTGGGAGGCCAGCGATCCGGCCAGGGCCTCGTGACGGGCGCTGAACGGGCGCACGTGCTGCTCGACGTCCGCGGGGCCGGCCAGGCGGCCGCGGTAGCCTGCCTTGCAGTTGATGAGCTGCAGCACGCCGGTCGTCTCCCCCTGGGGGGTGCGCATGGGGACCACCAGCATGGACCTGGTGCGGTAGCCGGTCTGGTCGTCGAACGAGCGGTTGATGCGGAACGGCGAGTCGGCGGGCAGGGCGTAGGCGTCGGGGAGGTTCACGGTCTGGCCGGTGAGGGCCACGTAGCCGGCCACGCTGGTGCTGCTCAGGGGCAGGCGCGCGGCCCGGAACGGCACTTCCAGGCTGTCGTTCTGGGCCAGGGCGAAGAAGAGCTGCCGGCCGCCGTCCGCGGCGTCCTCCACCAGGTAGAGCGAGCCGGCGTCGCTCTCCGTGATCTCCCGCGCCTTGGTCAGCACCAGCTCGAGCAGGACGTCGGGGTCGCGCTCCGCGGACAGCCGGATGCCGATGGCGTTGAGCTCCGACAGCTCGCGGGCCAGGCGGCGGATCTGGGCGGCCGCCTCGAGGTCGCGGAAGGCGTTGACGACGGCGCGGGCCAGCACCGCCCGCGCGCAGTGGCCGGGGAGGACCGCGTACCAGTGGTCGCGCCCGGCCGCGTCCCGGCCGTCCTCGAGGAGGCCGATCAGGCGGACGTTCTCGGCGGCGGCGACATCGGGCGTGTCGGCGTCCACCAGGAGCACGACGGGGACCGCGTCGGGCAGGCTCTCGCCGGGGCCGAGCTTTCGTACCTCGAACTCGTCCGCCAGCCGGGATGCGGCGATGGCCGCCACCCCCGCCTGGGCGGGGTAGAAGACGAGCCCGACCATGATTCGACAGTAGGTCCCGGCCGCCGGAGAAGTCAAGGTTGACGGGCAGCATTTTTGCGGACTTCGCGGCGCTGTGCGCCCGGCTGGCGGCCACGCCGGGGCGCCTGGACAAGCGCCGGCTGGTCGCCGACTACCTCCGCGCCCTGCCGCCCTCGGACGTGCCGCACGCCGTGGCGTTCCTCACCGGCCGCGCCTTCCCGGTGTCGGATCCGCGCACGCTGAACGTGCGCGGTCTGCCTCGCGTGCCGGGCGACGGGGCCGGCCCCCCGCTGACGATCGCCGACGTGGCGGCGGGCTTCGCCGCCGTGGCCGAGGCCAGTGGCGCGGGGGCCAGGAGGCTCAAGGAGGAGCGGCTGGCCGCGCTGGCCCGGCGGGCCTCGCCGCCCGAGCGCGACGTCCTGCACCGGATCATCACCGGGGAGATGCGGACGGGGGTGTCCGACGGCCTGGTGCTGGAGGCCATCGCCCAGGCGGCCGGAGCCGAGCTGCCCGCCGTGCGCCGCGCGGCCCTGTTCCTGGGCGACCTGTCGGTGGTCGCGAGCCTGGCGCTCAGCGGCGGCCCCCAGGGCCTGGCCGGGGTCACGCCCCGGCTGTTCGTGCCGCTGTTGCCCATGCTGGCCGAGATCGCGACCGGCCACGACGAGGTGCTGAGCGCGCACGGCGGCCGCACGGCGCTGGAGTTCAAGTACGACGGCGCGCGCATCCAGGTGCACGCCGACGGCGCGCGGGTCGCCATCTGGAGCCGCCGCCTGTCCGACGTGACGGCCAGTCTCCCCGACGTCGCCGCCATCGTGCGGCGCGACCTGCGCGGCGCGCCCTTCATCCTGGACGGCGAGGTGGTGGCGCTCGACGCCGGCGGCCGGCCCCTGCCGTTCCAGGAGCTCATGCGGCGCTTCCGCCGGGTGCACGACGTGGAGGCCGCCATGGGCCAGCTGCCGCTGGCCCTGTACTTCTTCGACTGCCTGATGGCCGAGGGCCGCTCGCTGATCGACGAGCCGTACGCCCGGCGCTGGGAGGCGCTCAGCGCCGTCACGGGCGGCCGCTACCTGGCCGAGCGGGTGGTGGTGAGCACGCCGGCCGAGGTCGAGGCCTTCCGGGCGCGGGCGGTGGCCGCCGGGCACGAGGGCGTGATGGCCAAGGACCTGCGGGCGCCGTACGAGCCGGGCGGACGGGGCAAGCGCTGGCTGAAGCTGAAGACCGCCGCGACGGTGGACTGCGTCATCGTGGCGGCCGACCGGGGCTCGGGCCGCCGCGTCGGCTGGCTGTCCAACTACCACCTCGCCGTCCGCGACGGCGAGGCGTGGGCCGAGGTCGGCAAGACCTTCAAGGGCCTGACCGACCGCGAGTTCGCCGCCATGACCGAGCGCCTGTGGCGCCTGGCGGTGGCCGACGACGGCTACACGGTGCGGGTGCGGCCGGAGGTCGTCGTGGAAGTCGAGTACAACGAGATCCAGAAGAGCCCGACCTACCGCTCCGGCCTGGCCCTGCGCTTCGCCCGCATCGCCCGCGTCCGGGACGACAAGGCGCCGGGGCAGGCGACGACCCTCGAGGAGCTGCGGGCGCTCTACGAGCGCCAGTTCGCCACCAAGGGGCGCCTGGTGTAGACTCAGCCGACGTGACGGGGCGCGTGTCGACCGGCCTTCCCCGGCTGGACGCGATGCTGGGCGGAGGCCTCCTGCCCGGCACGCTGACCGTCGTCTACGGCGCCACCGGCATCGGCAAGACACACCTGGGTCTCACCTTCGCCCATCACGGCCAGGCCGCCGACGGCGCCCGCGGCCTGATCTTCGACATGAACGCGCGCGGTGACTCCCAGCAGCACGGGCCGTACGCCGCCCGCCTGTTCGGGTGGGACCTCCGCACCTGGACCCACACCGTGCCGCCCATGGCCGATCCGTACCCGCCGCCGGAGCAGATGGCCGCCTTCTACTCGAACGCTTTCCCGTGGACGGGGCGCCTGCGCGACTACCAGGTGCCGACGGCGGACGGGGGCCGGGAGTTCGACTGGAACTGGAAGGCGGCCTACAGCCGCGCGCTGCAGACGGTGCGGCCGTTCTTCTACTTCCACTTCGCGGCCGGCACCCGGCGCGTGGTCGTGGACGGCGTGGAGCCGATGGACGCGCCGGCCGAGGCGATCCAGTTCTTCCTCTTCGACGAGCTCTACCGCAAAGTCATCCACCGCGAGGCCGAGATCCTGGGGATGGAGATCTGCCTGCCGGTCTGGAAGCACCGCGCCTTCATCGAGAGCCACCGCTACGACCACGGGCAGATCACCACGCTGCTGCTGGTGACGACCGAGGAGACCCGCCTGGAGGACCTGCTGGGCCGCAAGGTGGCCACCGGCGATCTCGGCGCCACCGCCAACACCGTGCTGGTCATGGGCAGCGAGCGGGTGGGCAGCCGGCTGGCCCGCCTGCTGGCCGTGGTCAAGCACCGCGGCTCCGCCATGAGCGACGAGATCGTGGAGTATCGCATCACCGGCTCGGGGCTCGAGGTGCCGTAGGGGACGGCGCGCGTGGCCGTGCTGCGGCTCCAGCAGCTCGGACCCGATGCGGCCCGGCTGCTCCGGCTGACCGCGGCGGCCGCGGGCGGAACGCCGGCGGTGCTGGTCGGCGGCGTCGTTCGCGACGCACTGCTCGGCCGCCGCCAGCCCGAGGCCGATCTCGACGTGGCGGTGC
>JBBIIW010000112.1:0-7933 GCA_037446305.1 Candidatus Rokuibacteriota bacterium | reverse complement strand
CTTCCTGCATGAACTCTCCCCGCCGGCGCACGATGCGGACCGCGTCCCGGAAGGCCAGGGCGCCGGCGACGACCAGGGCCGAGTACTCGCCCAGGCTGTGGCCGGCCGCCAGCGCCGGCTCGAGCCCGCGCTCGGCGGCCACGGTGGCCGCCGCCACGCTCACGGCCAGGATGGCGGGCTGGGTGTTGGCCGTCAGCGTCAGCTCGCTCTCGGGGCCCTCGAGCACGAGCCGGACCAGGTCGAAGCCGAGGACGTCGCTGGCCTCCTCCAGGACGGCCTTGGCCGCCGGGAAGGCCTCGTAGAAGCCCCGTCCCATCCCCACCGCCTGCGAGCCCTGCCCCGGGAAGAGGAACGCGATCATGCGAGGATCCGCGCTGCGGGCCATCGTCACCACCGGATCAGGGCGGCCCCCCAGGCGAAGCCGCCGCCGAAGGCGGCCAGCAGGACCAGGTCGCCGCGCCGGATGCGGCCGGCCGCCAGCGCCTCCTCCAGGGCCACGTACACGGAGGCGGCCCCGGTGTTGCCGTAGCGGTCCACGTTCACGAAGACCTTCTCCGCCGGGAGCCCCACCCGCTTGACCGCGGCCTCGATGATGCGCAGGTTCGCCTGGTGGGGGATGAAGAGGTCCACGTCGGCCGCCGTGAGGCCGTGCCGGCCCAGAATCGTCTCCGTGCACTCCACGAACATGCGCACCGCCACCTTGAAGACCTCGTTGCCCTTCATCCTGGCGTAGTGCATCCGGGCCTCGACGGTCTCCCGGGTGGCCGGGTGGCGCGAGCCGCCGCCCGGCATGTAGAGGAGCTCCCAGTACTGCCCGTCCGAGTACAGGTCGGCGTCGATGAGGCCGTGGTCGCCGTCGCCCGGTTCCAGGATGGCCGCCCCGGCCGCGTCGGCCAGCAGGATGCAGGTGCCCCGGTCGGTGAAGTCGGTGATCTTCGAGAGCGTCTCGGCGCCCACGCACAGCACCCGCCGGTACTTGCCGGTCTCGATGAACTTGGCGCCGATGGTGAGGCTGTAGATCGAGCCGGCGCAGGCCGCCAGCACGTCCACCGAGCCGGCCCGCCGGCAGCCCAGGCGGTGCTGGACGATGTTGCCCACGGTGGGGAAGAACATGTCCGGCGTGGTGGTGCCGACCACGATGAAGTCGATGTCCTCCGGCACCAGGCCCGCCCGCTCCAGCGCCTGCTGCGCGGCCCGCACGGCGAGGTCCGACGTGGCTTCCCCCTCCTCGGCGATCCGGCGCTCGCGGATGCCCGTCCGCTGCACGATCCACTCGTCGCTCGTCTCGACCATCCGCTCCAGGTCCTGGTTGGTCAGCACCCGCTTGGGGGCGTAGGAGCCCATGCCGATGATCCTCGCCCGCATCATTCGCGGCCCCCCTCTCGTCCGCCGCGCGCCACCTCCGCCTCCAGCGCGGCCTTGATGTGCTCGTTCACCCCGGCCTTGGCCCACTCCCCCGCCACCCGGATGGCATTCTTGATGGCCTTCACCGGCGAGGCGCCGTGGCAGATGATGGCGGCGCCGTCGATGCCCAGCAGCGGCGCTCCCCCCATCTCCGTGTAGTCCACCCGCCGCTTGAACCGCTCGAACGCCCTGAGCGCCAGCGCGGCCCCCAGCTTCGAGCGCAGGTCGCGCGTCAGCTCCTCCCGGATCATGGCGCCCAGCATCTCGGCCAGGCTCTCCGAGATCTTGAGGGCCACGTTGCCGGTGAAGCCGTCGGTGACCACGACGTCGCAGCGGCCGTTGTAGATCTCCCGCCCCTCCACGTTGCCGACGAAGTTGAGCGAGGAGTCCTTGAGCTGCTCGTAGGCCTCCTTGGTCAGCTCGTTGCCCTTGCCCTCCTCCGCGCCCACCGACAGGAGCCCCACCCGAGGATTGTCGAGGCCCAGGATGTCCCGCGCGTAGACGTGTCCCATCACCGCGAACTGGAGCAGGTGCCAGGGCTTGGGATCCACGTTGGCTCCGACGTCGAGGAGGACGGTGAAGTGCCGGAGGTTGGGGAGCACGGCGGCGATGGCCGGGCGGTCCACCCCGGGCAGCACGCCGATGACGAACATGGCGATGGCCATGGCCGCCCCGGTGTTGCCGGCGGAGACGAAGGCGGCCGCCGAGCCATCCTTGACCAGCTGGGCGGCCACCCGCAGCGAGGAGTCTCGCTTGCGGCGCAGGGCCTGCGAGGCGCTCTCCGCCATGCCGACCACCTGGGAGGCGTGACGGATCTCGAGCGGGAGGTGGTCGGCGCGGAGCCGGGCCACCTCGCGCTCGATGGCGGCACGGTCACCGACCAGGACGATCTGGGCCCCGAACTCCCGGGCCGCGGCCGCCGCGCCCTCGACGACGACGGCGGGGCCGTAGTCGCCCCCCATGGCGTCGACCGCGATCTTCATGCGGGCCGGGCAGGCCGCACCGGGCCGGCGGGGCTAGGCGCCCTCGATGGCGATGATCTCCCGACCCTTGTAGTAGCCGCAGTGCGGGCAGACCCGGTGCGGGAGCTTCGGCTCCCGGCACTGCGGACAGGTCGACCGGGTGGGGTCGGCCAGCTTGTAGTGGGTGCGGCGCTTGCGGCCGCGCGCTCGGGAGTGGCGTCGCTTCGGCAGCGGCATGCGGTGGTCCTTCCTCCGTCAGTGGCCGAGTCGGTCGGCCAGGGTCTTGAGCACGGCCAGCCGGGGATCGGGGGGGCGCGCGGTGCAGCTGCACGCCGTGACGTTGCGGTTGCCGCCGCAGACCGGGCACAGTCCCCGGCAGTCCGGGCGGCAGAGCGGCTTCATCGGCAGCGCCAGGGTCGTCTCGGTCTCGACCAGGGCGGCCAGGTTCAGCTCCCCGTTGTCGTAGAAGTCGAGGTCGAGGTCGTCGGCGCCCAGCTCGACGTCGTCGCTCACGGCCGGCCGGGGCAGGTAGCGGACGTCCACCGGCGCCCGGACGGCGACCGGGAACTCCTCCAGGCAGCGGCCGCAGGTGACCGGGACCGACGCCGCCACCTCGCCCTCCACCAGGACGTCGTCGCCGTCGCGGGTGAGATGCAGGCGGACGCCCTCCAGCCGCCAGGCGCGGTCGGCGAACGGGGCGACGAACTCGCTGGCGTTGGCGATCGTCAGCCCCTCGTCCAGAATGTCGGCAACCCTGATGATCATGGCGTCCATCTCAGGCGGGAACCCCGCGTAAGTCAGTGTCGCTAGTGATTTTTTCCGAAAAACCGGTTCAGTGTATCGGCGGGGGTCTGTCAAGTCAAGGAATTTGACCCCTCCACGGCCGTTTGCTACGCTTCGACCGGAACTTGGCTTCCGCGCCGCGGGGACGCATCGCCGCGCGCCGACCAGGAGGGGTCCGGTCATGTCCCACATGTTCAAGACGGCGATCCTGCTCGCGGTCCTCACCGCGATGCTCGTGCTGATCGGCGGGGCCATCGGCGGCCGGCAGGGCATGCTGGTCGCGTTCGTCCTCGCCGTGGCGATGAACTTCTTCTCGTACTGGTTCTCGGACCGGATCGTGCTGGCGATGTACCGGGCCCAGCCGATCGACGAGGCCCAGGCGCCCGGCCTCTACGCCATGGTGCGCCGCCTGGCCAGCCGGGCCGGCATCCCGATGCCGCGGGTGTACCTGATCCCCACCGAGACGCCCAACGCCTTCGCCACCGGCCGGAGCCCGCAGCACGCCGCGGTGGCGGTGACGGAGGGGATCATGCGGCTCCTCGACGAGGAGGAGCTGGAAGGCGTGCTGGCCCACGAGCTGGCCCACGTCGCCAACCGCGACGTCCTGATCTCGACGATCGCCGCCACGCTGGCGGGCGCCATCACCTACCTCGCGCACATGGCGCAGTGGGCCGCCATCTTCGGGGGCGGCCGGCACGACGACGAGGAGGGCTCGAGTCCGGCCGGCGCCCTGCTGATGGCCATCCTGGCCCCCATCGCGGCCATGCTCATCCAGCTCGCCGTCTCGCGCTCGCGCGAGTACCAGGCCGACGCCTCCGGCGCCCGGTACACCCACAAGCCCTGGGGGCTGGCCAAGGCGCTGGAGAAGCTGCAGATGGCCCAGCAGGTCGTCCCCATGGCCGCCAACCCGGCCACGGCGCACCTGTTCATCGTCAATCCCCTCAGCGGCCGGAGCCTGATGACCCTGTTCTCGACGCACCCGCCGCTCGAGGAGCGGATCGCCCGCCTGCGGGCGATGCGGTTCTAGCCGGCCCATCGCCTCCGCGTCGCCTGATCGCGCGCCGGCCGCGGCCGGGGGCGCGCCCCGGTCCCCGGCCGGGACCCCCACCGCCGACAACGACGCCCTCATCGACCCCGCGCTGATCCGGCGCTGGCTGGCCTGGGGCCTGGTCTGGCTCCTGGTCTTCCCCACCATCGGGGTCCTGATCTCGACCAAGTTCAACGACCCGGACTTCCTGGGCGGCCAGCCGTGGCTCGCGTTCGGCCGCCTGCGGCCCATTCACGTCAACGGCGTCATCTGGGGCGCCTTCTCGACGCTGTTCATCGGGCTCTGCCACTACATCGTCCCCCGCCTGGCCGGCGTGCGGCTGTGGCGGGAGCAGTGGAGCCCCCTCCTCCTCTGGGTCTGGAACCTGAACCTGATCGCCGGCGTGATCCTGCTGGCCGCCGGCGGGAACCGCGGCTGGGAGGCCGGGGAGCTCCCCCTGGTCAACGTGATCGTGATCTTCCTCGCCGTCGTGGCCCTGACCGTGCAGTTCCTCATGACCGTGGCCCGGCGCCGCCAGCGCCCGCTCTACGTCTCCCTCTGGTACCTGATCGCGGCCTTCGTCTGGACCGACGTCACCCTGGTGCTGCTGATGCTGGGCCCCGCCCACATCCCCGGCATCAACAACGCCGCCTGGCACGGACTCTTCATCCACTACGTGGTGGGCCTGTGGATCACCCCCGCCGGCTACGTCCTCATCTACTACTTCCTGCCCGCCAGCGTGCAGGCCCCCATCTACAGCCACAAGCTCTCGCTCATCGGCTTCTGGTCCCTGGCCTTCTTCTACCCCTTCGTCGGCATCCACCACTACCTGTACTCGCCGATCGCCGACTGGGCGGAGACCATCGCCATTGTCTCCTCGATGATGCTGATCATCCCGGTGTGGACCGTGCTGCAGAACTTCTTCGGGACCATGAGCGGGCACTGGCAGGGCTTCGGCCGCAACCTGCCGGCCAAGTTCCTCATCGTCGGCTCGATCATGTACCTGCTCGGCTGCTTCCAGGGCTCGGTGGAGGCGCTGCGGGCGCTGCAGCAGCCCACGCACTTCACCGACTTCGTCGTCGCGCACTCGCACCTCACGGTCTTCGGCACCTTCGTCGTCTGGGCCATCGCGGGCACGCTGTACGTCTGGCCCCGGGTGACCGGCGCCGAGCTCCGGGGCTTCACGCTGGCCAACTGGGGCTTCTGGCTCGTCACGCTGGGGATCTCGGCCATGGGGCTGGTGCTCACCGCCCAGGGGCTGCAGCAGGGGTTCATGCTGATGGCCCAGGCGGACTGGGTCGACTCGGTCAACGCCATCCGGCCCTCCTGGTGGATCCGCACCCTGACCGGCGTCGCGACGGACGCCGGCCTCTCGCTGCTGGTCTACGCGCTCATGAAGACGGCGCTGAGCCGGTCGCCCGTGATGGCGACCGCCTCCCGGCCGTGAGCTCGCTCCCCTCGCTGGCGGTCGGCGCCGGCTTCGGCCTGGTCACGCTCGCCCTCTTCGTCCAGGGCGTCCTGCCGGCCCTCATCCCCGAGGCGCGCAGCCGGCACGTCACCCGCGCCGTGCGCACCGACCTGGGCGACGTGAAGTGGGTGCGGTACGAGGCCAGCGACTACACGCCGCTGGAGCGGCTGGGCCGCGCCGTCTACATCCGGGAGGGCTGCTGGTACTGCCACAGCCAGTACGTGCGGCCGGTGGCGGGCGAGGCGCTGCGGTGGGGGCCGGTGTCGGAGGCCGGCGAGTATGCCTTCGACCTGCCGCACCTGTTCTCCACCCGCCGCATCGGCCCCGACCTCACGCGGGTCGGCCTCAAGTACAGCGACGACTGGCACTACGCCCACCACTGGGACCCGCGGCTGACGGTGCCCGACTCCGTGATGCCGAGCTTCCGGTGGCTGTTCGACCAGGTGGCGGTGGCGGTCACGAGGGACGGCGACGCGCCGTCGCTGGCCGCCGACCCCCGGCTCGCCCGCTACTTCACGATGAACGCCGCCACGCCCATCCGGCTGTTCCCGAACGCGACCGGGCTCACCTTCGTCCGCCCGGCCCCGGATGGGCGGTTCCCGCTCGACGGCCATCCCGTCCTGGACCTCCGCGCCTTCGGCGACGACCCGCCGGCCCTGTCCTCGGTCCGGCTGGTCATCCCCACCCCGGAGATGGTCGGCCTGGTCCGCTACCTCCAGAAGCTGGGCACCAACCGGGGCGCCTGGCGGGAGGTGTTCGAGCCGCAAAACGTCGCGCTCTCGGTCATGGCGGTGCCCTCGACCGAGGACCTGCGGGCCCGGGGGCGAGCCGTCTACGAGCGGCGCTGCAGCGGCTGCCACGGCGAGCAGGGCGACGGCAACGGCCCGGCGGCCACCTTCCTCTTCCCGCGCCCGCGCGACTTCACCGCCGGCGTCTTCAAGTTCCGCACGACCCCCTCCGGCTCGCTCCCGACTGACGGCGACCTCTTCCGCACGGTGACGCGCGGCGTGCGGTGGACGGCCATGCCCCCCTGGCACGAGCTCCCCGAGAAGGACCGGCTGGCCGTCGTCACGTTCATCAAGACGCTGTCCCCCCGGTGGCGGGAGGAGCAGCCCCAGCCGCCCGTCGTCGTCCCGCCGCCGCCGGCCGCCACGCCGGAGATGCTGGCGCGCGGCCGGGAGCTCTATCGCCAGGCCAGGTGCTGGGAATGCCACGGCGATGCCGGCCGGGGCGACGGGCCCTCCGCCGACGAGCTCACCGACGACTTCCACTTCCCGATCCGTCCGACCGACTTCACCCGCGGCCAGTTCAAGGGCGGCGCCCACGTGACGGACATCTTCCGCGCCATGACCCTGGGGCTCGACGGCACGCCCATGCCCTCCTTCGCCGACTCGATGTCCGACGAGGAGCGCTGGGCCATCTCCTATTACGTGCTGTCGCTGTCGGCCTGGGGCGACCCCCTGACGGGCGAGCGCCTGCGCCTGTCGCCGGAGGCGCGGGCGGCGCTGAACTCCCCCGAGGTGCGCGCCGACCACCCGCGCGCGGCCTTCGACCCGGCGCCGGCCGCGGGGGCGGTCGCCCGGGCCGGCGGCGGCAAGCGCCGGGTGTACCATCCCGGCATCCCGGAGTGAGGTGAGCGGTGCTCGAGCACCTGTTGCTGGGCGAGTTCCTGGTGGCGCTGCTCATGGGGCTGGCCGCGCTGTGCGCCTTCGTGTGGGGGCTGGCCAGCGGCGCGTTCCGCGAGGTAGAGGCCGTCAAGCACCAGGTGCTGCGGCTGGAGGAGTCGGACGATGACCGGCAGCGCGCCTGACCCCGGCGGTCGGGACGAGATCCACGAGTACGCCGGGGGCGAGATCCGCGTGCGCCACGGGAGCGTCAACCGGTGGCTCCTGGTCGTCTATGCCGCACTGGCCGGGTGGGGCCTCTACTACGTCGTCCGCTACTGGGGCGGGCTGGGGCCCGGCCTGGCCGTGGGGCCCTAGGATGGAGCGCGTCCTGATGGCGGCGGCCCTGCTCAACCTGCTCCTCCTGGGGCTCGACGTCCTCTTCAACATCGTGGCCGGCCTGCTCTCGCTCCGGTGAGCCCCGGCGAGGCGCTGGCCCTGGGGCTCTTCGTCGGCGGCACGGTGGCGTTCTTCGCCTGGGTGGTCATCCTGACCCTCCGGAAGTGAGGGGCGGGCCGCGCCCGCCCCCGGCCGTCCGTGACCGCGCTCCTGCTGGCCGGGCTCGTCGTCGCCGCCGGCCTCCACGCCCTGGGCTGGTGGCGCCTGGCCCGCCGGTCCGGAAGGC
>JBBIIW010000111.1:0-7952 GCA_037446305.1 Candidatus Rokuibacteriota bacterium | reverse complement strand
GCGGCCTTCGCGGACGAGGTGCGCCGCGACGGCCTCACCGACGTGGTGCTGCTCGGCATGGGAGGCTCGAGCCTGGCACCCGAGGTGCTGGCCCGGACGTTCCCGCCCGCCCCGCCCGCGCCGCGCTTCCTGCTGCTCGACACCACCGATCCCGCAGCCGTGCGCGCCGCCCTGGCCCGGCTGAAGCTCGCCAGCACGCTCTTCGTCGTCTCCTCCAAGTCCGGCACCACGGCCGAGACGCTGGCCCTCTACCGGTTCTTCCGGGACCAGGTGGAGCGGCAGGCGGCGCGTCCGGGCCGCCATTTCGTGGCCATCACCGATCCCGGCACGCCGCTGGCGCGGCTGGCCGACGAGGGCGGGTTCCGCCGGACATTCCTGAACCCGCCGGACATCGGCGGCCGCTTCTCGGCGCTCTCGCTGTTCGGGCTCGTGCCCGCCGCCCTGATCGGCGTGCAGATCGGGCGGCTCCTGGACCGGGCCGCCGCCATGGCGGCGGCGTGCGGGCCCCGGGTTCCCGTCGCCGACAACCCGGGGCTGCGCCTCGGCGCGGCCGTGGGAGGCCTGGCCGCCGCCGGCCGTGACAAGCTCACGCTGGTGCTCTCCGAGCCGCTCCGGGCCCTCGGCGGCTGGCTCGAGCAGCTGCTCACGGAGTCCACGGGCAAGCGCGGGCGCGGCGTCATCGTCGTCGACGACGAGCCGACCGGTCCTCCCGAGGCGTACGGCGCCGACCGCGTGTTCGCCGCCATCACGCTCGGCGCCGACCCGGCGGTCGAGTGCGCGCTGGCGCCGCTCGAGGCGGCCGGACACCCGGTGATCCGCCTGGTCCTGACCGACCGGTTCGATCTGGGAGCCGAGTTCTTCCGCTGGGAGGTGGCCACAGCGGCCGTGGGGGCGCTGCTGGAGGTCAACCCGTTCGACGAGCCGAACGTCGCCCGGGCCAAGGACGCCACGCAGGCCGCCCTCGCCACCTTCCGCGAGCATGGGCGGCTGCCCGAGGAACCGGCCCAGACCGCCGCTGACCTGGCCCGGGCGCTGGCCGGGGCGCGTCCCGGCGACTACGTGGCCCTGCTCGCCTATCTCACGCCCGAGCCGGCGACGACGGCGGCCCTGCAGGCCCTGCGCCGCCTCATCCGCGATCGCACCCGGCTGGCCACCACCGTGGGCTACGGTCCCCGCTACCTGCACTCCACCGGGCAGCTGCACAAGGGCGGGCCGCCCACGGCGATCCTGGCCCTGCTGGCCGGCGACGATGCCGAGGATGCGGCCATTCCGGGCGAGCCGTACGGCTTCGCGACGTTGAAGACGGCTCAGGCCCTCGGCGACCTGGCCACGCTCCGGGCGCTCGGCCGGCGGGCGCTGTGGCTGCCGGTGACCGGCGACCGGGTGGCGGCCATCGAGGCCCTGCGGGCCGCGCTGGACCGTTCCCTGCCCTGACCATGCATCTGGGAATGATCGGGCTCGGGCGCATGGGGGGTGGCATGGCACGGCGTCTGGTCCGCGGCGGCCACCGGGTCGTCGGCTACGACCCGGTGGAGGGTGCGCGCCGCGCGGCGACCGACGGGGGCGTGCAGGCCGTGGGCTCGCTCGCCGAGCTGGTCGAGGCGCTGCCCGCCCCGCGCGCCGTCTGGCTGATGGTGCCCGCCGGAAAGCCGACCGAGCAGGTGATCGCCGAGCTGACCCCGCTCCTCGCTGCCGGCGACACCATCGTGGACGGGGGCAACGGGCACCATCGCGACGACCCCGCCCGCGCGACCCGGCTGGCCGCCCGGGGCCTGCACTACCTGGACTGCGGGGTCAGCGGCGGGGTCTGGGGCCTGACCGAGGGGTACTGCCTCATGGTGGGCGGTGATCCGGCGGCGGTCGCCCGCCTGGGCAGCGTCTTCTCGGCACTGGCGCCGCCGGACGGCTGGCAGCACGTCGGGCCGGCCGGCAGCGGCCACTACGCGAAGATGGTCCACAACGGCATCGAGTACGGCCTGATGCAGGCCTACGCCGAGGGCTTCGAGCTGCTCCGGGCCTCGGGGCTCGGCCTCGACGTCGCCGCGCTGGCCCGGCTCTGGACCCGCGGGAGCGTGGTCCGCTCGTGGCTGCTGGAGCTGGCCGCCGAGGTCCTGCGCGAGGATCCCGAGCTGGCCGGCATCGAGGGCCACGTGGAGGACTCGGGCGAGGGACGCTGGGCGGTGGGCGAGGCGGTGGAGCGGGCGGTGCCGCTGCCCGTCATCACCGCCGCGCTCTACGCGCGCTTCCGGTCCCGCCGGGACGACACGTTCGCAGACCGGCTCCTGGCGGCCCTGCGCCGGGCATTCGGCGGCCATGCCGTTCGCCGATGAGCCGTTCACGCTGGTCATCTTCGGCGCCTCGGGCGACCTGACCCAGCGCAAGCTGCTGCCGGCGATCCTGGCCCTGTACGCCGCCCGGACCCTGCCGGAGCCGTTCACCATCCTGGCCGTCGCCCGCACGGAGATGAGTGACGAGGAGTTCCGGCGCCGGATGCGGCAGGCCGTGCACGAGCACGGGCGGGTCCAGCCGCCCTCGGAGCGGGTGTGGGAGCGCTTCGCCCGGTCCCTCTTCTACCTGCCGGGCGATCCGAAGGACCCCGCCCTCTACCCGGCGCTCGGCCGCGCGCTGGCCGCCCGGGAGCGCGAGCGCGGAGGCGCCGCGAACCGCCTCTTCTACTGCGCGGTGCCTCCCAGCCTCTACGACGACATCGTCCAGAACCTCGGCGCCTCGGGCCTGAACCGGAGCGAGGGCGGCTGGACGCGGATCATCGTCGAGAAGCCCTTCGGGCGCGACCTGGTCAGCGCCCGGGCCCTGAACCACCGCCTGGCGACGGTCTTCGCGGAGGACCAGATCTACCGGATCGACCACTATCTCGGGAAGGAGACGGTCCAGAACCTGCTCGTGCTGCGCTTCGCCAACGGCATCTTCGAGCCGCTCTGGAACCGCAACCACGTGGCCAACGTGCAGGTGACGGTGGCCGAGTCGATCGGCGTCGAGACCCGGGGGGCCTACTACGAGGAGGCGGGCGCGCTCCGCGACATGGTGCAGAACCACCTGCTCCAGCTCCTGTGCCTGGTCGCCATGGAGCCTCCGGTGACCTTCGACGCCGAGGCCGTGCGCGACGAGAAGAACAAGGTGCTGGCCTCCATCAGGCCGATCGACCAGGACCGGACGGCGGACGTCGCCGTGCGGGCGCAATACGGAGCCGGCTTCGTCGACGGCCGGCCGGTGCCGGCGTACCGGCAGGAGAAAGGCGTGGCCCCCGATTCCCGGACCGAGACGTTCGTGGCGCTCAAGCTCCTCGTGGACAACTGGCGGTGGGCGGGGGTGCCGTTCTACCTGCGGACCGGCAAGCGGCTGGCCAGCCGGACCAGCCAGATCGTCATCCAGTTCCACCGCACTCCCCACCTGATCTTCCGCCGGGCGCCGGCAGGGGTCGAGCGGAACCTCCTCCTCGTCCGCATCCAGCCCGACGAGGGGGTGGCCCTCACCGTGGCGGCCAAGGTGCCCGGCCCGGAGCTGCGCCTCGGCCAGGTCCACCTCGACTTCCGCTACGGCGAGGTGTTCGGTGGCGAACCCCCCGAGGCCTACGAGCGCCTGCTCCTGGACGCCATCCACGGGGATGCCACGCTCTACGCGCGCGCCGACTGGGTGGAGCGTGCCTGGGCGATCCTCGAGCCGCTGCTGGCGGCCTGGAAGGCCGACCCCCGGCCGCTGCCCACCTACGACGCCGGGTCCTGGGGGCCGCCGGAGGCGGACCAGTTCATCGGGCGCGACGGCTTCGCGTGGCGCAACGAGTGATCGCGCCCCCTCCGAGCCTTGCCGGTCAGACAGAGCGGGGCTGTAACGGCATCGACCACATCGGAGGGGGCGAGACGCCCCCTCCGATACCTCCCCGGGGGGCCGGGGTGCGGTGCGCCGGCGCCCGGGTCGGCGCGCGCGAGGCGAGCTACCGGTTGACGGGGCTGGCGGAGGGCACGGCCAGGGCGCGGGAGGTCGTGTACTCCGCGTAGGTGTAGTACCAGCCCTCCCACAGCTTCACCTGGAGCGAGTTGCCGCCCTTCTCGTACACCTGCGTGGTGCCGTGGGGCGCCCCGCTCATGGTGCTGATGTTCCGCCAGCCGTTCGCCTCCAGGGTCAGCCGGATGGCGGTGGCCAGGCTGGTCGGCTCGATCCGGCCCCGGTAGAGCAGGCGAGCCGCCTTGACGGACGGCGACTCGATGACCGTCGAGCGTTCCTCGACATAGGTCATGCCCTTGGGCACCGGAATGTCCTCGAACTCGCTCCGCATGACGCGGGGCGAGCTCGTGGCGCAGGCCGCCAGCACGAGACCGAGCAGGATCACGACGAATGCGCGCATGGTGGTGGTCAGCATGCGACGAGGCTAGCAGGGGGGGTCGCCGCCCACCAAAAAATTTGGCGGCTCAGACGAGCCGGATCAGCCGCGCGAAGTCGGCCTCGACGGCGCTGGCCACGTCGGCCAGCTGCTCGGACGTCAGGTCCTCGTCCAGGATCAGCACGACGATGGCCCGGCCCCGCTTCGCCTTCCGGCCCACGTGCATGGAGGCGATGTTGACGTTCAGTCCCCCGAGGGTCGTGCCGATCCGCCCCACCATCCCCGGCCGGTCCTCGTAGGAGAGGACGAGGATGTACCCCTCCGGGGTGAACTCGATGTTGAGGTCCCGCAGGCGGACGATGCGGGGCTGGCTGTCGAAGACCGTCCCGGCGATGATCTTCCGCCCCTCCCGGGTCCGGGTCGTGACCGTCAGCAGGCTGTGGTACCCATGGGTCTCCTCCTCCCGCCGGACCGTGACCCCCACGCCCCGCTCCCGGGCCACCAGGTGCGCGTTGACCAGGTTGACCGGTCCGGCCATCACGGGGGCCAGGAGGCCGGCCAGGACGGCGCGGGCGAGCAGGTCGGGGTCGCGCTGGGCCACCGCGCCGGCCACGCTCACCTCCACCGCCTCCAGGTGCTCCGGGTCGAGCTGCACGCTGAACCGCCCCAGGCGCTCGGCCAGCGCGATGAACGGGCGCAGCTCGCCGAGGGCCGCCGCGTCGCCGACGGGGATGTTGACGGCGTACTCGACCAGGGCCCCGTCCCGCAGCGCCACCAGCTGCCGGGCCACGTCCAGGGCCACGTTGACCTGGGCCTCGGCCGAGTTGGCGCCCAGGTGCGGGGTGGCCACCACGCGCGGGTGGCGGATCAGGGCGCGAACCACCTCGCCCCGCGGGGGCTCCTCGCTCCAGACGTCGATCGCCGCCCCCGCCACCTGCCCGCTGTCGAGGGCGGCCAGCAGGGCCGCCTCGTCCACGATCCCTCCCCGCGCGCAGTTGACCAGCCGGACCCCTGGCCTGGTCAGCGCCAGCTCCCGGGCCCCGAGCATGCCCGTGGTCTCCTCCGTCAGCGGCACGTGGAAGGTGACGATGTCCGACTCGCGCAGCAGGGTCTCGAAGTCGGTCAGCTCCCCGCCCACCTCCCGCGCGCGGCTCTCGGGAATGTAGGGGTCGTACACCAGGATGCGGGTCTCGAAGGCCCTGAGCCGCGCGGCGACGCGGGAGCCGACCTTGCCGAGCCCCACCACGCCGACCGTCTTGCGGTACAGCTCGGTCCCGTAGATCCCGCGGTCCCAGGTCAGCGCCTTCAGCGCGGCCTGGGCCTCGGGGATCCGGCGCACCAGGGCCAGCAGCATGCCGACGGTGTGCTCGGCGGCGGAGACCACGTTGCCGAACGGGGCGTTGACGACCACGATGCCGCGCCGCGAGCAGGCCTCGACGTCGATGTTGTCCACGCCCACGCCGGCCCGGCCGACGATGCGCAGGCGGGCGGCGCGCCGCAGCAGGTCCGCCGTGACCGGCGTGCTGGAGCGGGTGATCAGCGCCTCGTAGTCCCCGATGCGCTCCTCCAGGACCTCGCGCGGCGGCCGGGGCAGCTCGTCCACCTCGAAGCCGTGCTGGCGGAGGAAGGCCAGGCCCTCGGGAGCGATGGCGTCGACGACCAGGACCCGCATCGGCGGCTAGATCTGCGTCGAGTAGCCGCCGTCCACCGGGATGGCGGTGCCGGTGATGAAGTCCGAGGCGGGGCTGGCCAGGAAGACAGCGATCCCGGCCATGTCCTCGATCCGGCCCCAGCGTCCGGCCGGCGTGCGGGCCAGCACCCGCTCGTGCAGGCCGGGGACGTCGCGGCGGGCCTGGCGGGTCAGGTCGGTGTCGATCCAGCCCGGCAGCACCGCGTTGACCTGAATGTTGTCCGGGGCCCAGGCGCAGGCCAGCGACTTCGTCAGCTGCACGATCCCGCCCTTCGAGGCGCCGTAGGCGGGGGCGAACGAGGCGCCGAAGATCGAGAGCATCGAGCCGATGTTCACGATCTTGCCGCCGCCGCCCCGCTTCATCGCCGGGTAGACGGCGCGTGCGCACAGGAAGGCCGAGGTGAGGTTGGTGTCGAGGACCCGGCGCCACTCTTCCAGCGCCAGCTCGTGGGCCGGCTTGCGGATGTTGATGCCGGCGTTGTTGATCAGGATGTCGAGACGCCCCCAGCGGCCGACCACCGCCTCGACCATGGCCGCCACGGACGTCTCGGACGCCACGTCCACCTCCACGGCCTGCGCGGCCGGCCCGTACCGCTCCAGCTCGGCCACCGCGGCCAGGGACTTCTCGCGATTCCGCCCGGCCACGACCACGTTCGCGCCGGCCGCCGCCAGCCCGCGCGCCATGCCGAGACCGATGCCGCCGTTGCCTCCGGTGACGAGCGCCACCTTTCCCTTCAGGTCGAACACGGGCGCCTCCGCTCTCTGTAAGTGTTACATCCGACTCGAGCCGCTTGAACCTTTTTCACGCCGGCCCCCGCCCCGATTCGCCCGCGCGGCGCGCTTTTCGGCGCATCGAGCGTGTGGCACGGCGGCTGCAGCCGCCCCCCAACCATGGCGCGAAACGTCTGGGGCATCGTCCTCACCGGCGGCATCGTCGAGCGCGGCGGTGCCGGCCGCTGGCGAGCCGGCCGCAGCCGGAAACCAGCCTGGCCGGTCTCGCCTCGCCACGTCCTGTTCCGTCAGACGCTCGACCGGGCCAGCCGCCTGATTCCCTCCGAGCGCCTGGTGGCCGTGCTCACCCGGGAGCACTCCGCATACTACGCCAGCGAGCTGGCCGACCTGCCGGGCGTGCGGCGCGTGCTGCAGCCGGCCTACCGGGGGAGCGGGCCGGAGCTGTTCCTCTCGGTGCTGCACATCGCGACCCAGGACCCGCACGCCGTGGTCGTGGTGCTGCCGAGCGACCACCTGGTGGACGGCGAGGCGCGGCTCATGTCGTGCGTGCAGCGGGCCACCCTGGCCGTCGGCTTCCGCCCCGACCTGGCCCTCGTGATCGGCGCCCACCCGGTCGCCCCCGACCCGGCGTGCGCGTGGATCGACCCCGGTCCGCCGGTTGAAGGCCTGGAGAGCTTCGGCGTGCGGGCGGTGCGGCGATTCGTGCCCCGGCCGTCACGCCCGGAACAGGCGGCGCTGCTCGACGGCCAGGGGCTCGTCAACACCCAGGTCGTGATCGGGCGCGCCCGCACGCTGCTCGACCTCGGCCGCCGGTACCTGCCCGACGTCCTGGAGTCGCTGGAGCCGCTCGAGCGCGCCTTCGGCGCCCCGGAGGAGCCCCTGCTCTGCGAGGCGGTGTACGAGCAGATGCCGTATGCCGACCTGGCCCATGCGCTCTTCGTCCGCCCCCATCACGTGGCCGTGGTGCCGGTGACCGACGTCCGCCTGCACCTCGAGGAGCCGCCCGCGCTCCGGGCGCTGGCGTCTTGATGAACATGGGGGGCTCCGGGCGCCCCCCATACCCCCCACGCGGTCGCCCCGGCCCAGCCGTGGCGCCCGCGAGTGCCATGCCCGCCCGCGCATGGGGGGCTCCGGGCGCCCCCCATACCCCCCACGCGGTCGCCCCGGCCCAGCCGTGGCGCCCGCGAGTGCCAT
>JBBIIW010000110.1:0-8003 GCA_037446305.1 Candidatus Rokuibacteriota bacterium | reverse complement strand
CGGCCTCGGTGGCCACGGCCCCCAGGCCGGCGAGCACCAGCACGGGGCCCAGCCCCGAGGCCGCGGTGAGGGCCGGCGCAGGCAGGAAGTCCGCGTCGACGACGGCCGCCAGGTAGAGTCCGGCGCCCAGGCCGCCCAGCGCGAAGTTGGCCACCGCCGGCCAGCCCCAGAGCGTCTGGGGCCGGGCGGGGATGAGCACGGTGGACGTGGCGGCGGTCGTCACGGCGACAGTCCGATGTAGAAGACCGAGGGGGCGGTGCCGCACTCGGGGGCCAGCGGCACCGCCTCGTGCTCCGCCAGGAGCTTCGAGACGCGGCTGCCGGGATCGTCCAGGTCGCCGAAGACGATGGCCCCGGTGAGGCAGGCCACCGCGCACATCGGGGTGGCGTCGGGATCGAGGCCGGGGCGCAGCCCGCGCGCCAGGCCGGCGTCCAGGCGCTCGCGGCAGAAGGTGCACTTGGTCATCACGCCGCGCCGCTCCGGCCGCTCGCCGGCCGTCTCGGACGGCGTGGGGGCCTCGAAGTAGCCGGCGCCGTCGTGGACCAGGTGGCGGGCCTGGTAGGGACAGGCCATGGCGCAGTAGCCGCAGCCGACGCAGGCCTCGTAGGCCACGAACACGATGCCGTCCGCGCGCTGCCGCGAGGCGCCCGTGGGGCAGACGGCCACGCAGGGCGGCTCCGCGCAGTGCATGCACTGCATCGGCAGGAACAGCCGGCGCACGTCGGGGTACTCGCCGAGCTCGCAGTCGGCCACGAAGCGCCACTGCACGCCGGGCGGCAGGCCGTGCTCCTGCTTGCAGGCGATGGTGCAGGTCTGACAGCCCACGCACCGGCGCACGTCGATCACCATGCCCCAGCGCATCAGCCGGCCCTCCGGACGGCGACGGGGACCAGGTCGGCCCCGCTGCCGGTGGCGTCGGTCAGGGCCAGGTCCATGGCGGCCACCTGGTTGAGGCTGGGCATGCCCAGGTCGCGCGCCACCGGCGTGGCCCAGTGGCCGAACTGCTGGAGGACGACGACCACGTCGGGGCGGACGCCCTCGCGGAGGATGGCTCGCCCGCGGGTGAGGCCGGTGGGCGACTCCAGCTCCACCAGGTCGCCGTCGGCGATGCCCAGCCGGCGGGCGGCGCCGCGATTGAGCATCACGCCGAAGTGCCCGCGGACGTTGCGGGCCACGTCGGCCAGGATGGGCAGCGAGACGTTGGCGCCCCAGGAGTACTGCATGCTGCGACTGGTCAGGAGCCAGAACGGGAACTCCTCGGCCCGCCGGCCCCGGGCCACCGCCGTCTGCCGCCAGATGCCCGGGAAGTCCTTCCAGCGCGGCAGCGGCTGGTACTCCTCGAGCTGGACGTCCCACCACGTGATGCCGCGCTCGTGCAGGCGGGCGGCCAGCTCCTCGCCCACCCGCCTGATCCGCTCCTGGTAGGGCAGCTCGTAGCGCAGCCCGCGGGCCGCCATGGCCGTGTGCAGGTAGTACCGGGTCTGCGGGAAGCCGACGAAGAAGGCGCCGTGCTGGCGGAACCAGGCCAGGTCGTGCTCCACCTGCCCGCCGGTGAGCGCGCGGGTGGCCGCGCGGCAGACCCGGTCCCAGATCTCGGCCGCGCCCGGGCGGTCACCGGGCTGGAACGAGTAGTCCCAGCCCTCACCCGCGAGCGGCACGGTGGTGCCGGCGCCCCGGTTGAGCGCGGCCAGGTAGCGATCGAGGAGGCCGACCCGCGCGGCGAGCTCGGTGGCGATCTCCGTGAGGTCGCGCGTGTCGCAGGGCGAGGCGGCCACCGGCTGGCGCAGCGCCCACCCCGTGTGCTGCCAGTACTGCTCGATGTACTTGGTGCCGCCGATCCGGTAGAGCTGCAGCGACTCCAGGTCGCCGGCCTCCGGCAGCAGCAGGTCCGCGTACCAGTTCGTCTCGTCCTGGGTGTAGGCGAAGGCGGCGATGAACGGGAAGCGCTCGAGCTCGCGCTCGATGCGCCCGGTGTCCCAGCTCGAGATGGCCGGGTTGGTGCGGTAGATGATCCACACGTCCGGCAGCGTGGGTGCCGGCCACCGCTCGGGGGCCTGATCGAGGAAGAGCCAGGGCAGGTGGGCCGGGCCCAGCGCCGCCGACCACGGGGAGTTGTCGGCCAGCGGCACCAGCGTGCGGTAGGCGTTGCGGATGCGCGGCGCGGCCTCCCACTGCTCGCGCCCGGTCGGGTTGAGCGGCTGGGCCATGAAGCCGTCGGGGCCCGGCTGGACGGAGTCGAGCCGGTTCTGGGCCGGCCGGTTCAGCCGCACGGTGGTGCCCAGGATGCCGCCCGGCACCTCCAGGGCGCCGACCAGCGCCGCCAGCACCGTGCGCGCCCAGCAGCACTCGTAGCCGCCCCAGCCGTTGGTGACCGTCTTGCCGAGCAGCACGGCCACCGGCCGGTGGGGGTAGGTCACGCCCTCCACCTCGATGGTGGCTCCCACGCGGGCATGCGCCAGGTACTCGGCGGCCAGCCGCCGGATGGTGCCGGCCGGCACGTCGGCGATGGCCGCCGCCCACTCGGGGGTGTACTCGCGCACGTGCTCCCGCAGGTGGGCGAAGGCGGGGCGGACCCGGTCGCTGGCGGTCCGGACGGCCCCGTCCGGCCCCACCTCCACGCCGGCGGCGATGTGGGCGCCGTCCAGCGAGGGGTGCCTGCAGGCCGGATCGTCGAAGGGCACGGCCCGCTCGCGCTCGAGGTCCCACACCAGCGGCTTGCGGCTCTCGGGATCGCGCAGGTAGTAGCCGCCGGGGCCGACCAGGTAGGGCGAGGCCGTCATCCGCTCGAGGAACGGCACGTCGCAGACCCGGCGCCAGTCGTGCTCCCACAGCACGACGTGCAGCAGGGCGAACAGCACGGCGGCGTCGGTCTTGGGGCGGATCGGCACCCACTCGGCGGCGCCGGCGCCGGTGACCGACAGGTGCGGCTCGAGCTGCACCCAGTGCAGGCCCCGCACGCGGGCCTCGGCGTGCCGGAAGACCCCGGTGACGCCCCCGGAGGCATCGCCGTTGTAGCCGAACGACAGCACGTAGTCGCAGCGCGGGACGTCGGCGGCCACCGTGAAGGCCCGGTGCCAGAACTCGCCGTAGAGGTGCTCGGAGTGGTAGCACTTGACCCCCTGGCCGCTGCCGATGCCCTGGTCCACGGGCCCCCAGGCGGCCAGGAAGGCGGCGAAGGTGCCGAGGTAGGCGGGCGCGATGCCGCCGGAGCCGAAGGTGGCGGCCAGCCGCGGGTAGCCGGCCTCGTCCACGAGGCCGGCGGCCCGGATGGCCTTCAGGCGCTCGGCCAGGATGTCCAGCGCCTCGTCCCACGAGATGGGCTGCCAGCCGGGATCCTGGTCGCGGCCCTTGCGCGGGTTGGTGCGGCGCATCGGGGTGCGGATGCGGTGCGGGTTGTAGAGCTTCTGGACCAGGCCGTAGGCCCGCACGCAGACCTTGCCGCCCGCGGGGTGCTCGGCGGCCACGTCGTGGTTGGGCTCCACGCCCACCGCCACGCCGTCCCGCACCACGACCTTGAGCAGGTCGGGGCCGGCCACGCACTGGTAGCAGTAGACCGGGATCTTCTCGAGCGCGGGCGGCGGCGGGGAGGCCATGGCTGCGCTCAGCGGGCCGCCACCAGCTTGCGGTGCTCGAGCGCCTCGAAGAAGGCGTCGATGCGGTTCTTGAGCTGGGCCTCGGCGTAGTAGCGCGGGTCCTCCAGGTCCGACTCCACCAGCAGGGTGGGCACGTTGAGCTCGCGGGTGAAGTAGTCCCGCATGTCGCCCTGGCCGGCCGAGAACAGCCGGCAGGACTTGATGGAGTGGATGACCAGGGCGTCGGCCTGCCACTCCTCCACGTAGCGCCGGATCTGCTGGTAGCGGGCGGTGATGGAGCGGTTGGTCAGGTTCTCGCGCAGCATCTGCTCGGCGATGGACTCCAGCGGCCGCCGCGGGTCGTGCCGGAAGCCCCACTCCCAGATGCCGCCCACCGTGGAGTACGTGGACTGCACGGCCACCGCCCCCCAGCGGGTGAACAGGTTGCGGAAGTTCTTGTAGTAGGGGTAGGGGGGCGGCCCCTCGACGACGGTGCGGAAGCGCTCCTCGGTGAGCGGCCCCAGACCCTGGGCGGCCAGGCTCTCGAACTCCGCCACCGCCTCCTCGAAGAAGTCGGCCGCCTCCGGGGTCCCCCGCAGGACGTTGATGGGCCCCATCATGTTGATGGCGTCGAAGTAGGCGTCGAAGGGCGCCGGGTGGTGCCGGCACAGGTCCTTGCAGCGGGCGTAGCCGTCCTCGGCCCGGGCGGCGTGGGCCAGGACCTCGCGCAGCTCGTCGATGTCGAACTTCCGGCCGGTCACCGACTCGCAGAGCGCGATGAGCTCGCGGAGCTGGCTGACCACGTACTGGACGTCCTCCGGCCGCGGCTCCGGCGTGCGGGCGAAGGGCACGTCCAGCATGAAGAGCTTCGAGCCCGAGATGTCGGCCAGGTGCTCGAACCACTTCACGTAGACGTTGCACCCCACGTAGTTGCAGACGGTGATGGTGGGGAAGGGGATGGGCCGGCCCGGCCCCATGCCGCCCTCCAGGAACAGGCCGATGTCGGCCTTCACGTAGGCGCAGTTGTCGCTGGAGTACCCGGCCTGCTCGGCCTTGAGGATGAGCGGCAGCGACTTCTTGCGGATGGCGTTCTGCAGCGCGGTGACCTCGGGGAACATGGGCAGGATGTGGCAGGCGCGCAGCAGCTCCACGCAGTTGCCCGAGATCATGAGGGCCCCGGTCGGCACGCCCTCGGCCTCGGCCCGGCCGAGCGCGGCCATCCAGTCGCTCATGAGCTGCCGCGAGCGCTCGTGGACCCGGCCCTGGTACTGTCGTTCGGCGACCTGTGGCGGCATCGCTCGTCTCCCCCGGTCACTCGAAGAGCATCGACTCGACGAAGGTCTCGATCTCGTTGCGGGTCCGCTCGAAGGTCCACATCTTTTCCTCGAACTCGACCAGCAGGTGCGGGATGCCGGCGCGCTCCAGGCCCTGCTTCATGAGCACGTAGTCGAAGAGGGCCGGCTCGCAGAACTTGGCCGGCGTGAAGATCACGGCGTCGGCCCGGGCCCGGCGGACCTTCTCGATCAGGCCGTCGGCCCGGTGCCGGCGCGACTCGTGGCGGGTGGACGAGGCCAGGGCCCGGTTCACGTACGCCCCCGCCAGCGCCTCCCAGGGATCGCCCTCGGTCGGCACGTCGTCGGTGAACCAGCGCCAGCCGAGCAGCAGGTCGTCCTCGACGACGTAGCAGCCGGCCTCCTCCAGGACCTCCAGCAGGCCCAGCGGCGGCTGCTCGCAGAAGGCGCCCTCCACGACCACGCGGATGCGGTCCTGGCGGCGGCCGGCCCGCCCGGCCGCCTGCTCCCGCAGCGTCCCCAGCCACCCCAGCGCCTCCTCGGGCGGGGCCAGCGTCGCGGCCCGGAGCGCCACGTACAGCTCGACCGTCGAGAGGTTCTGGGGCTCGGCGATGCGCAGGTCGTAGAGCGCCCGCAGGCCCGCCCGGAGCGCGTTGTAGGTCTCGATGGACTTGGCCAGGGCGGCGTCGGTCACGCGGGGACCGAAGCGCTCGGCCAGGGCGTCGGCCAGGCGCCGGAGCTCGCCGGCCAGGTAGCCGGTCACCGCCGGCGAGGTGGAGTTCTGGGGCAGGTGCAGGTAGGTGACCAGGGCGTCGGGGAAGTTGCGCTGGTAGATGGAGGCCAGGTTGCGGGCCACGTCGCAGATGTTCGAGAAGACGAAGCCGTCCACGCCCCGGAGCAGGCCCTGGAAGCCCAGCTCCAGCGTCGACTTGGCGATGGAGCAGACGAAGGACTGGAAGCGGGCGTCGGCGTGCGTGAGCTCCACCGAGCCCCCGGCGCCGAGCAGGGCCAGCGGCAGCATCCCGGCCGCGTGGATCAGCTCGGCCGGCGCCCACACCGGATAGAGCGCGACCGCGCGGCCGCCGGGGTGCCGGGCCTTCCACTGCTCGGCCACCGCGCCCGGGGGGAGGGCGATGAGATCGCGACAGCGGTCGAGGACGGACTCAGTCGTCATGCTCGCCTCCGGGGACGACGGCGCGCGAGCGCTCGAGGAAGCCGTAAAGGAACAGGGCGGCGACCTCGGCGGCCAGGTCGCGGGGGTCCTCGCTGGATCTGAGGAACGGCCGGCGGGCGATGCCGTTCAGCATGCCCAGGAGCAGGTTGGTGGCCGACAGCAGCTCGTCGCCGGAGCGGCCGTGGCGGTCCAGCTCCCGCAGGATGCCGAGCCCCCGCTGCACGTAGGCCTGGCGCTTGGCGGCCACCTCCGAGCGCCGGGGCTCGTCGAGCAGCTCCCAGTCGCGGTTGATGATCTTCATGGCCTGCGGATGCCGGAAGCCGAAGTCGAGGTGGGTCCGGATGAGGGCCAGCAGGCGGGTCTCGGCCGTGGGAGCCTCGGCCAGGGCCCGGTCGAGGTCCCCCAGGAGGGTGTCCAGGGCCCGGTCCAGGACGAGGAACAGCAGCTCGTCCTTGCCGCGCACGTAGTGGTACAGCCCGGCCAGCGAGAGGTTGGCGGCGCGGGCGATCTCGCGGATGGAGGCCTGGTGGTACCCCCGCCGCCCGAGCACGTCCTCCGCCGCTTCCAGGATGCCGTGGTACCGCGCCGCGATCGCCACGCCGAACCTCCTGCCGAACGCGTGTTCGGTCTGCGCGTACGGTAGGCCGTTCGGAGGGCCGCCCGGAATCGGCCCCCTGCCTCATTTTCCTGATGCAGGCGGAGGTCGGGGCGGGTCCGGTCGGGGGCGGCGGCACGCGGGCCCCCGACTCGAGCAGCGCCAGGTCGCCGGGGACCAGCCCCGGTGAGACGGCTCAGCCGGCGGCGGCGTCCTCGCGCTCGGGCATGTCGAGGGTCGTCACGCGCCGCAGCTCCCGGCGGTGGGCACGGTCGTCGAAGGGCCGCGCGCGGTGCATCGTGGCCCGGTTGTCCCAGATCACGAAATCCCCCGGCCGCCAGGCGTGGCGGTAGACGAACTCGGGCCGGGTGGCGTGCTCGATCAGCTCCCACAGGAGGAGCCGGCCCTCGGGCACCGGCCAGTCGAGGATCCGGGAGGCGTGCGAGGCCAGGTAGAGCGCGCGGCGCCCGGAGCGGGGCAGCACGCGCACGAGGGGATGGATGGCGCCCCTCAGCTGCTCCTGCTCGTCCCTCGAGAACTCGAAGCCGAGCGTCTGGCGCGAGTGGGCGATGGAGTGGTGGACGCGCAGGCCTTCCAGCCGTCCCTTCGTGTCGGCGTCGAGGGCGTCGTAGGCCGCCCGCGTGTCGGCGAACTCCGTGTCGCCGCCCGCCGGCGGCACCACCCGCGCCGACAGCATCGAGTAGCGGCCGGGCGGGTCCTGGAACGAGGCGTCGGTGTGCCAGAGCCGGTTGCCCAGGCCGTACTGGCGGCGGCGGTCGGCGGTGGCCAGGATCTCGCCCTGCTCGTCCACGTTGGAGATGTCGGTGAGCGCGGGATGGCCCAGCCGGTTCCGGCCCAGGACGGCGGCCCCGGTCTTCGTGTGCAGCGCCCCGTCCAGGCGCTGCGCGAACGCCACCTGCTCCTCGTCGGTGAAGGGCTGCTCGCGGAACACCAGCACGGCGTGCTGATCGAGGCCGGCCCGGATGCGGTCCAGCGTGGGCCGGTCGGCGACCCGGCGCAGATCCACCCCGCTCGCCTCGGCCACGAAGAGCGGATGCAGCGGCCGGAAGGTCGGCGTCATGCCCGCCTTCACCCCTTGAGGTGCGGCAGGATGTCGCGGGTCGTGCGCGCGAGCTGGTCGGCCTGGTCGCCGCCGCCGAAGCGGAGGACGACGTGGCGGACGCCCGCGGCCACGAAGCCGCGCAGCCATCCGAGGCAGCTCGGGGCGTCGCCGGCGTGCAGGCCCTGCCAGCCGGCGATCACCTCGTAGGGCGCCGCGTAGTAGCCCTCGACGAACCGCCGCAGCTCGGCCGCGGCCCCGGCCGCATCCTTGCCCACGGTGATCGTGGTGTAGAGCGCGGGCGTCGGGG
>JBBIIW010000109.1:0-8009 GCA_037446305.1 Candidatus Rokuibacteriota bacterium | reverse complement strand
CAGCTGGCCGTAGGTGGCCACCCGCCCGCGCGGGATGCGGCGGACCAGTCGCCAGACGGCGGCGGCGAAGCTCACGCCTCCGCGCCCGCGGCGGCCAGCTGCCAGAGCCGCGCGTAGAGGCCGCCCCGCCGCAGCAGCTCGGCGTGACGCCCCTCCTCCTGCACGCGCCCGTCGTGCAGGACCAGGATGCGATCCGCCGCCTGGACGGTGGACAGCCGGTGGGCGATCGTGATGGTCGTGCGTCCCTCCACGAGCCGCGCCAGGGCGCGGCGAATCAACGCTTCGGATTCCGCATCCACGCTCGAGGTGGCTTCGTCCAGGACGAGGACGGCGGGATTGTACACGAGGGCCCGCGCGATGGCCAGGAGCTGGCGCTGTCCGTGCGAGAGATTGCCGCCCCGCTCCGTCAGCCACTCGTCCAGCCCGCGCGGCAGGCTCTCGATGAGCCGCCGGCCGTGGGCCGCCTCCAGCGCCCGCTCCAGGTCCAGCCGCGTCACCCGGCCGTCGAGCCCCAGCTGCAGGTTGGCGGCCACGGTCCCCGTGAAGAGCACGGTGTCCTGGAAGATGATGCCGACGTGGTGGCGCAGGGCGGCGAGGTCCCACTCCCGGACGTCCACGCCCTCCACCAGCACCTGACCCCGCTGCACGTCGTAGGAGCGGTTGAGCAGGCGCGCGCACGTGCTCTTGCCGGCCCCGGTGGCGCCCACGATGGCCACCTGCTCGCCCGGCCGCACCTCGAAGGAGCACCCGCGCAGCACCCACGCCGCGCCCTGGTAGGCGAACCACACGTCGCGGAAGGCCACGGCCGGCGTCTCCGGGCGGCGCGCCGGCCTCCGCGGGGCCGGTGGGTCCTGCACCGCCGGCACGACGTCCAGCAGGCCGAAGATCCGCTCGGCGGCCGCCATGGCGGCCTGCATGACGGTGTACTTGGCGCCCAGGTCGCGGATGGGTAGGAAGAACCGGTTCGTGTACTGGATGAAGGCCACCAGGGTCCCGAACGTGAGGGCCCCGGCGGCGATCTGGCCGGCGCCGTGCCACAGCAGCAGCGCGATGGCCGCCGACCCCAGGGCCTCCACGCTGGCGTACAGCGCCGCCTCCCAGCCCAGCGAGCGGAACAGCAGGCGGCGGTAGTCGGCGTTCAGGCGCCGGAAGGCCGCCGTCTCGTGCGCCTCGCGGGCGAAGAGCTGGATCACGGTCATGCCCTGCAGCGACTCCTGCAGGAACGCGTTGAGCCGCGCCAGCCGGCGCCGGACCTCCCGGTAGGCGTCCCGGGCCCGGACCCGGAACCAGGCCGCCACCGCGGCCAGCACCGGGACCAGCGAGAACGTCACCAGGGCCAGTCGCCAGTCGAGCCAGAGCATCACCGCCACCACGCCGGCCAGCGTGATGACGTCGGCCGCCACCGCGAACAGCCCGCTGGTGAAGGCCTCGTTGATGGCCTCCACGTCGTTGAGCACGCGGGTCATCAGGCGGCCGACCCGGTGGCGGTCGTAGAAGGCCGCCTCCAGCCGGAGCAGGTGCCGGAACAGCGCCGCCCGGAGGTCGTGCATCACGCGCTGCCCGGTGAGCTGCATGACGTACGACTCGACGGCCCGCAGCGCGGCCAGCACCAGCAGCGTGCCCAGGAAGAGCGCGGCGATCCCGGTCAGGCCGGCCCAGTCGCCCGGGAGGATGTGCTCGTCGATCGCCACCTTCAGCAGGTACGGCTGGGCCAGCTCCATGGCCGCGATGAGCGGGAAGAGCGCCACCGCCCCGGCCACCAGCCGGGCGTGCGGGCGCGCCACCCGGGCCAGCCGCCTCACCAGGCGCCGGTCGAAGGCGCGGCCCAGCCGGTCGTCCGGCTCCAGATCAGCCACGCGCGATCGCGGCCTCCAGCTGCTGCAGGCGCCAGAGGGTGGCGTAGAGGCCGCCGGCGGCCAGCAGGCTCTCGTGGCTGCCGCTCTCGACCACGCGGCCCTCGGCCAGGACGATGACCCGGTCGGCGAGCTGAGCCGCGCGCAGGCGGTGGGTCATGAGAAGCACGGTCCGGCCCTCGGTGACCGCCCGCAGGCGGCCCAGGATCTCCTCCTCCTTGGTGGCATCCACGCTGGCGAAGATGTCGTCGAGCACCAGCACCCGGGGCTCGCCGGCCAGGGCCCGGGCCAGCGTCACTCGCTGCCGCTGGCCCCCCGACAGCGTGAGGCCGCGCTCGCCGACGACGGTCTCCCACCCCCGGGGCAGGCCCGCGATCTCGTCGGCGACCCCGGCGCGCTCCGCCGCCTGGGCGGCGCGGGCGGGGGTCACCTCCGCCCGGCCCAGCGTGACGTTGTCGGCCACCGCCCGCGAGAACAGAAAGCCGTCCTGGGGCACGTGGCCGATGGCCGCCCGCAGCGAGGAGAGCCGCAGCGTGGTGACGTCGCGGCCGCCCAGGAAGACGGTGCCCGGCGGCGGCTCCCAGAGCCGCGTCAGCAGCGCGCCCAGGGTGGACTTGCCGCTGCCGGTGGGGCCCACCACCGCCACCATCTCGCCGGGGTCGACGGCGAACGTCACGTCGCGCAGCACTGGCCCGCGCCCCTCGTAGGCGAAGGTCAGGCGCTCGAACCGGATGCCCGGAGGCCCGCCGGCCGGCAGCTCGTCACCCGCCTCCTCGGCCGGCGGGGCCCCGGCGATCACCTCGTGCACGCGCGCCATGGACGTGAGCCCCCGGCGCAGGAGCGACAGCGTGAAGCCCAGGGCCAGCGTCGGCCAGGAGAGATATGCGAGGTAGCCGTTGAAGGCCACCAGCGCGCCCAGGGTGAGGCGGCCGTCCAGCACGGCCCGGCCGCCCAGCCAGAGCACGACCAGGGCCGCCAGCCCCGACACGAGGCCGGCCAGCGGGACGACGCCGGCCTGGGTGCGGGCCAGGGCCAGGCTGCGGGCGAGGTAGTCGGCGCTGGCCTGGTCGACGAGGGCGGCGGCGTGTCGCTCCAGCGCGTAGGCCCGCACCACGGACATGGCGGCCAAATGTTCCTGCACGCGCGCCGACAGCATGCCCAGGCGGTCCTGGGCGGCCTGCGTCTGGACGTGGATGCGCGTGTTGGCCGCCTTGCCCAGCAGGATGAGCGTCGGGTAGGGCGCCAGGGCCCACAGCGTGAGCCAGGGGTCGAGGGCCAGCATGGCGCTCACCGCGCCGCCGAAGGCCGCCAGCGTGGAGACCAGGCTGATCGCGCCGAAGCCGGTCAGGCTGCGCACGGCGCCGGTGTCGCTCGAGGTCCGCGCCATCAGGTCGCCGGTGGTCCGGGCGGCGAAGGAGGCCGGTCGGTAGCGGGTGAGGCTCGCGTACAGGTCGTTGCGCAGGTCGTGCTCGATGCGCTGCGCTCCGCCCATGATGGCGAACCGGGACGCCAGGCGCGCCAGGCCGTTGGCGCCGGCCAGCAGCAGCACCAGGCCCGCGTAGGCGCCGACGGGGGCGCCGGCGGCATCGCGCTCCAGCGCCTCGATGGCCCGCTGCACGGTCCACGGGATGGCCAGCGCGAGCCCCGTGGCGGCCAGCAGGCACACCAGACCGGCGGCGTAGCGGGCGCGGTAGCGCCAGAGGTACCGGGCCAGCGCGCGGGTGGCCGGCCCGAGCGGCGCCTCGGTCATGTCACTCGCCGGCGGCCGGCCTCGGGGGACCGTCGAGATACGGCTTCAGCGCGGCGTAGACGGTGGCGATGGCGGGGGTGGGCACGCCCAGCCGCTCGCCCAGGCGGGCCGCGTGGCCATGCAGGGCCTCCAGCTCCAGGCGGCGACCCCGGGCGAGGTCGCTGGCCAGGGATGAGGTGGTGTCGGCCGCCAGGCCGGCCGCCTGCTTGACGATCGACTCCACGACATCGGGGGCCAGCCGCACGCCGGCCGCCCGGGCCACCGCGGCCAGCTCCTCGAGCAGCGTGCGATACAGGCGCCAGGTCTCCGGGACCGCGCGGATGACGCCGGTGGGACACCGGGTCAGCGCGGTGACGCCCGCCTGGGCGCTGATGAAGAGGTACTTCTCCCACAGCACGCGCTGGATGTCGGGTGAGACCTCCGCCGGCACGCCGGCGCGGGCGAAGGCCGCCTGCAGGCGCTGGCAGCGCTCGCTGACCCGGCCGTCCATCTCGCCAAAGACGATCCGCCCCGCGAAGCGGTGGGCCACCACGCCGGGGCTCTCGATGACCGCGAAGACGTAGGCCGCGCCGCCCACGGCGTGGCCCGGGCCCAGGATGGCGTCGATCCGCGCCTCGTTGTCCACGCCGTTCTGCAGGGAGACGACCGCCGTGTGGGGCCCCACCACCGGCCGGATGACGGCGGCGGCGGTGTCGGTGTCGAAGGCCTTCACGCAGAAGAGGACGACGTCGGCGGGCGGCCGGCCCGCCAGCGAGGCCACCGCCTCGGCCCGGACCGTGTACTCCCCCTCCACGGTCGAGCGGATGGTGAGCCCGCGGCGCTGGATCGCCTCCAGGTGCGCGCCGCGGGCCACGAACGTCACCGCATCGCCGGCGCGAGCCAGGCGGGCGCCGAAGTATCCGCCGACGCCGCCCGTGCCCATGACGACGATCGAGAGCGCCGACATCCTGCTCATGCTCGGGGACCGCGCGTTGGTTGTCAAGCGAGCGTGTGGTAAATTCCGGCGGATGCATCCGCTCGAACGGCGCGTGGCGGTCGAGGCCGCCCGCGCCGCCGGTCACCTCCTCCTCGCCGAGTCGTCCGGCGCCCGGCGCATCGCCTACAAGGGCAGCCCCACCAACCTGGTGACGGAGATGGACGCCCGCGCCGAGGCGCTGATCCTCGAGCGCCTGCAGCGCGCCTTCCCCGACGACGCCGTCCTGGCCGAGGAGGCGGGCAGCCGCGGCGGCCGCTCCGGCCGGCGCTGGATCGTCGATCCCCTGGACGGCACGACGAACTACGCGCACGGCGTGCCGATCTTCGCCGTCTCGATCGCGCTGGAGCAGGACGGCCGCGTGCGGCTGGGGGTGATCTACGATCCCACCCGCGACGAGCTGTTCGTCGGCGAGCGCGGCGGGGGCGCATCGCTGAACGGCACGGCACTGGCGGTGTCGGCGGCCGCCACGCTGGACGAGAGCCTGCTGGCCACCGGCTTCCCGTACAACGTCCGCGAGAGCCGTCGCAACCTGGCCGAGTTCGCCGCCTTCACCCTGCGGGCGCGCGCGGTGCGCCGGCTGGGTTCGGCCGTCCTCTACCTGGCCTGGGTGGCCGCCGGCCGCTTCGACGGGTACTGGGAGCTGAGCGTGGGGGCGTGGGACGTCGCCGCCGGCAGCCTGCTCGTGGAGGAGGCCGGCGGCCGCGTCTCCGACGTGACCGGCGGGCCGCTGGACCTCGACCACCCCACCATCGTGGCCAGCAACGGCCGCATCCACGAGGCGATGCTGGCCGTCCTGGAGGAGACGCGACCGGCATGAGCCCCGGCGACGACGCGGTCCACGTGCGGACGATCCGCGTGGAGGTCCAGCGGGCCGGCGAGCAGGAGCTGCTCGTCACCGGACGGCTGGTCGACGAGCGGCCGGGCGCGCAGCCGACGTGGTTCGGAGTCCGCGAGGACCGGGTGGTGCACGACATGTCGCTCGCCGTCCGCGTGCGCTATCCGGAGCTGGTCATCACCGCCGTGCGGGCCGACATGGCCGCCCACCCCTACACGCTCTGCCCGGAGGCGCTGCCGCCGCTCCAGCAGCTGGTGGGACTGTCGGTCAGCCAGGGCTTCACGCGGGCCGTCAACGAGCGCTTCGGCCGCCAGCAGGGCTGCGCCCACCTCACCGCGCTCGTGCACGCAATGGCGCCCGTCATCCGCCAGGGCGCGGGCGCGGCGCTCCGCCAGGAGCACACGCCGCCGCAGGCCGAGCGCGACCGCTGGTTCATCAACACGTGTCAGGCCTGGCGGGAGGACGGGATGCTGGCGGCGCGGCTGCGGGCCGGCGACCTGGACGGCCTCAAGGCGCTCGTCGCCCGCCGCCCGGGCCGGACCGACGACCCGCGCTGAACCTCCCCCCCCAGGGGAGGTATCGGAGGGGGTCTGCCTCAGACCCCCTCCGATGTGGTCGATGCCCTTACCGCCACGCCCGGCGATGCCCAGGGGAGGTATCGGAGGGGGGGGTCTGCCTCAGACCCCCTCCGATGTGGTCGATGCCCTTACCGCCGCGCCCGGGGATGCCCGGGAGGCGTGGTCGAGGCTATCGCGCCCGCACCGCGAAGTGGGCGCGCCGGTTCCGGGCCCAGCAGGACTCGGTGCTCTCCGTGCAGACCGGCCGCTCCTCACCGTAGCTGATGATGGCGATGCGGCTGGCGTGCACGCCCTGCGCGACCAGGTAGTTCATCGTGGCCTTGGCCCGCCGGTCGCCGAGCGCGATGTTGTACTCGTTCGTGCCGCGCTCGTCGGCGTGCCCCTCGATCAGGACCAGGTGCCGGGGGTTCTCCTTCAGCCACTCCGCGTTGGCGTCGAGCAGGCGGGCCGCGTCCGGCCGGATCTCGGCCCGGTCGAAGTCGAAGTAGATGTCCTTCAGGTCGATCTTCAGCTCGGCCGCCGACACGTACTCCCGGGGATTCACGCGCGTCATCCCGTAGGGCGTGCCGCCGCCGGCGGCGCCTCCCCTCCCGGGCTCAATGATGGGCGATGCCGCGTCGCCGCTCATGGCGCCCTGATCACCCCCGCTGCCGCTGTCACCGCCGCGGCCCGTGATCCTCGACCACCAGCTGCTGCCGCTGCTGCCGCTGCTGCGGCTCCCGCCGCTCCCGGCCGCGGTGCCGTCCGGCGAGTCGGAGAGCGCCGCACAGCCGGCGAAGCCCACGGCCAGCACGACCATGAGCGCAAGCCCGATCGTCCGTCCCCGCATGTCCATGCCCCCTCCTTTGAGGCAGCGCCGGCCTGATCTCCGTTCCGGCTGGAACCAATGCGAGCGGGGCCCTGTGCACGGGTGATGCCGGGTCGTCGGCGGCGCGGAGAGCCGCGCAATGGCGTGCGTTTGAGCGGACGGGGCGCCTGCGGGCCGGGTCAGATCCCAGCGCCGGCGGCGTGTTTCCCGGGTCAGGATGGCACCGCGAGCCGATCTGGCCCGCGCCGGAGCGCTACATCTCCCAGGGCGGCTCGACGGCCACCTCCAGCTCGAGCACGCTCGGGCCCGGGGCCGCGAAGGCGGCCGCCAGCGCCGCCGGCAGCGCGTCCACGTCGCCGAGCCGCTCGCCCCGGGCGCCGAAGGCCCGCGCCAGCGCGGGGAAGTCGGGGTTGGCGAGGTCCGCCTCGCCCCAGCGGCCGGCGAACAGCCGCTCCTGGAGCCACTTGATGGCGCCGTAGCAGCCGTCGTTCATCACGACGAAGGCGATCGGCAGCCGGTACTTCACGGCCGTGGCCAGCTCGTTCACGGAGAACATGAAGCCGCCGTCGCCGGCCACCGCCACCACCGGGCGTCCGGGCCGGGCGATCTGCGCCCCGATGGCGGCGGGCACCGCATAACCCAGCACGGCCGAGCCGACCGGGTAGAGGAACGTCCGCGGCGCCAGCACCGGGAAGCGCCACTCCATCCAGTAGTTGATCCCCGTCTGGTCGTTGACGACGATCGCCTCCCGCGGCAGGGCCTGGCGCAGCGCCGTGACGAGCCGGGCCACCGCCGCCGTGTAGCGCGGGCCGGTCGCCCGGCGCACCTGGCCCAGCCACGCCGGGTCCCACTCGGCCGCGGGCGGCCCGTCCCCGAGCGCGTCCAGCAGGCGCGACAGGCCGTCGCGCGCGTCGCCGACAATCCCCAGCTGGGGGCGGAAGATCCGCCCGATGACGGCGGGATCGAGGTCCAGGTGGATCAGCGTCTGGTGGGGCGCGAACGAGAGGTTGAGCAGCAGGCCCTGCGTGGAGCGGGCGGCGAAGCGGCAGCCGACCGCCAGCACGACGTCGGCGGCCCGGAGCACGGGCTCGCTGGCGCGGCGGTCCGGCAGCACCGCGTGCCACACGGGATCGTCCTCGGCCACGGCGCCGCGGCCCATCACGGTGGTGATCACCGGCGCGCCCAGTCGCCGCGCCACCGCCGCCAGCT
>JBBIIW010000108.1:0-8038 GCA_037446305.1 Candidatus Rokuibacteriota bacterium | reverse complement strand
CGGGCCGCGGGCCGGGCGCTGACGGCGGCCGCCGCGGTCAGGGCGCCCGGCGCCGCGCGTAGTGCTCGATGATGAAGCCCGCGATGGAGTGACGGGACGGTCCGCCGGGCAGCGCGTCGCGCGAGAACCAGCGCGCGTCCTCGAGCTCCTCGGGGTCGATCCTCAGCTCCCCGCCGGCGTACCGGGCGACGAAGCCGATCATGAGCTGGCTGGGGAAGGGCCAGTTCTGGCTGCCGACGTACTGGATGTCGTCCACGTCCACCCCGACCTCCTCGCGCACCTCGCGACGGACGGCGGACTCGAGCGACTCGCCGTTGTCCACGAACCCGGCCACCAGCGCGTACCGGCCGGGAGCCCAGCCCGCCTTGCGGGCCAGCAGCACCCGCTCGCCGTCGCGGACCAGGACGATGACGCAGGGATGCAGGTGCGGGTAGTGCTCGTAGCGGCACCGGGAGCACCGCTTGCCCCACTCGTTCTCGATGCGCTCGGTCGGCGCCCCGCAGCGCGGGCAGTGGCCGCTGGTGGACTCCCACCACAGCGCCTGCATCGCCATGCCTCCCAGCGAGAGCAGCTCGTCGGGCAGGCGCGTGCCCTGCATCGGCACGCACGTCTCGCGGCGGAAGCCGGCCGGCAGCGGCGCCTCGCCCGGCAGCGACGCCACCCAGCAGGGCGCGCCGCGCCAGGTGCCGAGCCAGAGCGCTCCGTCCAGCCAGGGCGCGAAGGCCGCGGGGGGATCGCCGAACGGCAGCGCCGGGGCCCCGCCGTCCGGGATCACCAGGCCCTGGTCCTGCACGATCAGCCAGTGCCCGCGGCGCCGGGGCCGGTCGCCGGCGCGCTTGGCCGGCTCGAACTCCGCGCCCAGGCAGTCGCGGTTGAACGGCAGGTTGACGGTCAGCGGCGTCATCGCGGTCATCTTATGGTAGACAGAGGGACATGAACCAGTCCTGCCCGCGCCTCGAGGAGCGCCGGAGGCGGCCGGCATGAGCCCGTTCGCCGAGCGCCGGACGCGATTCATGGCCGCCCTGGGCGACGCCCTGGCCGTCGTCCCCGGCGCCCAGGAGCAGGTCCGCAACGCCGACACCTACCACGAGTTCCGCCAGGCCTCCGACTTCTACTTCCTCACCGGCTTCGACGAGCCCGACGCGGTGGCCGTCTTCAACCCGGCCCACCCCAAGGAGCGCTACGTCCTCTTCGTGCGCCCCCGCGACCGCGAGATGGAGATCTGGAACGGCTACCGGGCCGGCGTCGAGGGGGCGGTGGCGACCCACGGGGCCGACAGCGCCTATCCGATCGAGGAGCTGGACCAGCGCCTGCGCGACTGGGCGCTGGACCGGCCGGTCCTCTTCTATCGCCTCGGCCAGCCGGCCTTCGACGCCCGCATCACCCGGCTGGTGGCCGAGCTGCGGGGGGCCCGCGCGCGCGGCTTCACGCCGCCGGTCCGCCTGGAGGACCCGAGCCCGCTGCTGCACGACCTGCGCCTGCGGCGGCTGCCCGAGGAGCTGGCGCGCCAGCGCCGGGCCTGCGAGATCAGCCGGGAGGCCCACACCGAGGCCATGCGCTTCGCACGGCCGGGGCTCTGGGAGTACCAGGTCCAGGCCGTCGTGGAGTACCTGTTCCGCATGAACGGCTCGCGGCGGAACGCCTACCCCTCCATCGTGGCCTCGGGCCCCAACGCCTGCATCCTGCACTACCGCGAGAACACCCGCCGCCTGGCCGACGGCGATCTCCTGCTGCTGGACGCCGGCTGCGAGTACGAGTACTACGCGTCGGACATCACCCGCACCTTCCCCGTCAACGGCCGCTTCACGGCCCCCCAGCGCGCCGTCTACGAGATCGTGCTGCGCGCCCAGCTGGCGGCCATCGCCGCCGTCCGCCCCGGCGCGCCGTACGACGCCGTCCACGAAGCGGCCCGCCGGGTGCTGACGGAGGGCCTGGTGGCCCTGGGGCTGCTGCCGCGGGGGGTCGAGGACTCGCTGGCCATGCACCACTACCGGGAGTTCTACATGCACGGCACCGGACACTGGCTGGGCATGGACGTGCACGACGTGGGCGACTACCGGATCCAGGGCGCCCCGCGCGTGCTCGAGCCCGGCATGGTCTTCACGGTGGAGCCCGGGCTCTACTTCGATCCCGCCCGGGACGCCGTGACCTTCTTCCTGCGCGAGTACAGCGAGCAGGAGATGTACGAGCGCCGGCTCCGCCTGGGGACGGCCGCCGCCCGGCGGCTGGAGGAGGAGGAGAAGGCCCGGGCGGAGAAGGTCACCCACCCGGTGCCGGCCGAGTTCCGGGGGATCGGGGTGCGGATCGAGGACGACGTCCTCGTCACCGCCGACGGCTGCGAGGTCCTGACCGCCGGCACCCCGAAGACCGTGGAGGAGGTCGAGGCGACCTGCGCCGAGGCCCCGCGCCTGCCGCGCTGGTAGGCCGCCTCAGGCCCGCACGCAGTTGATGTAGGTCCAGCAGCAGCGGAACGACGGGCGCCCGCCGAACAGCGTGTCCATGGCGCGGCGGATCAGGGCCAGGCGCTCGGCCACCGCCGCCGGCGTGGGGGTGACCGCCTCGACCTTGGGGGACCCGCCGACCCAGCCCAGCACGGCATCGTGGTACGCGCTCAGGAACTCGAACCAGTCCTCCACGCGCGCCTCGATGCCCCGCGCGGTCACGGTCTCGATCGCGAACCCGGCCGCCTGCAGGCAGTCCAGGTAGTAGTCCAGCGGACGGACCGGGAGGAACACGCGGTCCCGGTAGGCCAGGTACGCCTGCATCCGCCGCTCGTCCTCGAGCGCAGCCCGGTAGGCGGCGTACCGCGCGTCGTTCCGCACCAGGCCGACCGCCACCTCGTGAATGGCCCACACCGTCTCGTCCAGCACCCATTCCGCGGGCTTCGCGCGCGGATTGCGGATGTTGCCCGACTGCACGAAGGCGCGGCCGCCGGGCCGGAGCACCCGCGCCCAGGAGGCGAGCGTGCCCGGCAGATCGAGGTAGAGGTGGATGGCGTTGGTGGAGACGATGGCGTCCACCCCCCGCGCCAGCAACTCGGGCCCCAGGACCTCCTCCAGGCGCTGCAGCCGCCGCTCCTCCTTGAGCCAGCGCAGGGACCGGAACGCCACCCGGTCGTCGTCGCGGAACTTGTCGAGCGCCACCCGCAGGAACTTCGGCGAGCTGTCGACGATCACGACCCCGAACCGGCGGTCGAAGACGCGCAGCTTCAGCCGGTCCAGGAGGATGCCCGTCCCGCCCGAGTAGTCGATGAGGATCTGTCCGCCACCCAGGTGCCGCGCCAGGTCCTCCACGGTCGGGTCCAGGTTGCGGTACCAGCCGTGGTTCTCCACCGTGTCATAGTGGAGGCCGAACGCGTCCACGGGCTGGTGGGTCCACTCCTCGTCGGGAATCCTGGCGAAGCCCGCCGGCCATTCGAAGCGGTGCGACGCCACGCTCGCGTCGTGCACCGGCCGGCTCAGCTCCCGGTGGATGCGCAGCAGCGCGTCGAGCGTCGAGGGCGGGCGGCGACCCCAGCCGCACTCGGTGGCGATGCCGAACGTCGAGACGAAGCGGTGGGCGACCTCGATGCGCCGCGCCGTCCCCTCGACGCCGTCGGTGTGGTGGACCAGTCCCAGGTACAGCTCCGTCTCCGGGCGCAGGCGCAGGTCGCGCAGCGGGGCATAGTAGGCGTCGTCGGTCCGTCCGCGGGGCACCGGCAGGTGGATCCAGTGGAGCGGTCGGCCCAGGCTGGCCGACAGCGCGCCGGCGACCTCGACCAGCCTGCCGGCGTCGGCCGGCTCCACGAAGTGCCGGTGGCGCACGTCGCCGTAGCAGAAGTGGTAGCCCAGCTCCACGTCCGGCGGGACGTGGCGGGCCAGCCGGAGCAGGCGCTCCAGGATGCCTCCCTTGACGTCGTCGAACCAGACCGGGAAGCGGCCCTCCAGCATCCCGAACTCGAAGTTCGTGTCCCACTGGATGGCCAGCTGATCGTGGGGCACCTCGCGGACGATCTCGTCCAGCTCGGCCAGCAGGCGCGCCTCGTAGAGCGGCTCCAGCGCCGGCTGGTGCTCGGGGACCACGAACGCGAAGACCGGCGCCAGGGGCGTGGGCAGGCAGCACTGGAACCGGCAGGCGACGGGGATCACGCCGTCCCGCTTCAGGCGGGCGAAGGTCCGGTACGAGGCCACCGCCGCCTCGGCGTACCCGAGGGCCTCGAACCGCACCCGCTCCAGGCGGCCGCCGTCGGCCAGCCGTACCCGCGGCAGCGGGCGCCAGCTGTCGGGGGCGGGCGGGACCACCTCCAGCTCCGGCTGGGCGGTGAAGATGGGCAGCTGCCAGACGATCCAGTCGGAGCGCGGACCCGTTTCTCCATCCGGGATCCGCCGGAGACGGTCGCCGAGCTCGCCGGCGACCAGGCGGAAGACGGCCTCGGCGCTGGCCAGCGGCACGCTGCCGACCAGGTGAACGCCGTGCGCGACCACCGCGGCCGTCATGGTCTCGCCCGCCTAGCCGCGGGGCCGGTACTGCTCGCGCAGGACGCGCTTGAGCGTCTTGCCCGCCACGTTCCGCGGAAAGTCGTCCACGATCATCACGTCGCTCACGCGCTGGAACCGGGCTCCCACCCGCTCGTTGATCCAGGCCGTGAGCGCGGCGGCGGCCACGCCGCCCGGCTGGCGGAGGACGACGGCGGCCACCGGCGTCTCCCCCCACTTCGGATCGGGCACCCCGAACACGGCCGCCTCCCGCACCGCGGGATGCTGGACGACGACCTCCTCGATGTCCCGCGGGTAGACGTTGACCCCGCCCGAGATGATCATGTCCTTCTTGCGGTCCACCAGGTACAGGAAGCCGTCCTCGTCCACGTAGCCCAGATCCCCCGAGTGCAGCCAGCCGTCCACGATCACCTGCGCGGTCAGGTCCGGCCGCTTGTAGTAGCCCGGCATCATCAGCGGCCCCCGCCCGCAGATCTCCCCCACCTGCCCCGCGGGCACCTCCCGCCCCTGCTCGTCGAGGATGCGCATCTCGTAGTGCGGGGGCGGCACCCCGACCGACGCCAGCTTCCGCGGCGCGTCCTCCCGGTCGAGGATGGTCATGAAGCCCTCGGTGAGACCGTACAGCTCGTGGAACCGGCCGGGCAGCAGCTCGTGGATCCGCTTCTTGTACTCGAGATGGAGCGGCGCCCCGACGGTCTGCCACATCTCCAGGGACGCCAGCGCCGCGGGCGAGAAACGCGGGTGGTCGAGGACCGCGATGATCTGCGAGGGCACCATCACGATGTGCGTGACGCGGCTGCGCTCGATCTCGGCGATGACCGCGCCCGCGTCGAAGGCCCGGTGCAGGATGAAGGTGCAGCCCACGAGCCACCACGGCATGAACGTGATGAAGGCGCCGTTGAACACCAGCGAGCCGGCGTGGAGGATGACGCTCTCCGGGCGGATGCGGAACGCCGAGGCGAACAGGAGCCCGTAGAGCGCGCGGATGGCGTGGGTGTGGACGATCCCCTTGGGCTCGCCCGTGGTGCCGCTGGAGTAGATGATGTTGAAGGGATCCTCGTCGGCGAGCCCCGCGTCCGGGGGCGCCGTCTCCGGCGCCTCCGCCACCAGGTCGGCATAGGTCCGGAAGCCGGGCCGCGCGCCGTCCACGAGGATCCAGCGGTCGTCCTTGATGGCCGGCAGCTGCGGCCGCACGCGCTCCAGGGTGCCGGCCAGGGCGGCGGTGGAGACGACCATCACCGAGTCGCTGTCGCCGAGCAGGCTGACCAGCCCCCGCTCCTGCAGGAGCGGGCTCTGGGGGACCACCACGATCCCGGTCCGGGCCGCGGCCGCGTAGATCTCGACCTGCTCCAGGCAGTTCGGCAGCACGGTGGCCAGCTTGTCGCCCTTGCGGAGGCCCGCGGCCAGCAGGGCGTTGGCCAGCCGGTTCACCCGGGCGTCGAGCTGCCGGAAGGTCAGGCGGTGCTCGCCGAAGACGAGCGCCAGGTGGTCGGGACGGTAGCGGGCGTGTCGCGGGAGCAGGGTGCCGATGTTCATGCCGGACGCATGCCGGCTACGACCCCAGCAGCCCCACGTCCAGCGCCTGGCCAGGCAGCGGCGCGGTCGGGCGGGGGGCGGGCGCGGCCTCCAGCCGCTGGAGCGCCGGCATGACCTCGCGGGCGAACAGGCGCAGGTTGCGCTCGGCGTCCTCGTAGGGCATGCCGGCGTAGGAGAAGACGCCCACGAAGCTGTCGTTGCCCACGCGGTCGCGGATCTCGAGGATCTTCGCGTAGCACTGCTCGGGGGTGCCCCAGACCTGCAGGTTCAGGAAGAAGTCGATGACCTTGTCGGTGCCGTACTGGGCGATCTTCTCGGCCATCTTGCCGTAGTACTCGTAGCCCCGGGTGCGGGCCAGGTGGTCGCCGGCGAACTGGTAGTGGTCCAGCACCGTCTGGTAGTAGCCGCCGATGTACTGGCGGGCCATGGCCTCGGCCCGGTCGGCGCTCTGGTCGCAGAAGGTCCAGCCGGCGGCGATGGGGGCCGGCGCCTCGGCGCCGTTCACCTCGCGGTAGATGGTCCGGTAGGCGTCCAGCTCCCTGGCCACCTCCGGCCACGGCTTCTGGGGGATGATCAGGATGCCCACCCCCAGCTGGGCCATGATGCGCGACGATTCCGGCGACACCGCCGCCGCGTACGTGCGCCCGCGGAAGGTCCGGAACGGCGCCGGGCGGATGGCCGCCCGCGGCTGCTTGACGAACGTCCCCTCGTACTCCACCCAGCCCTGTTCCAGCCCGCGCAGCAGCATCTCGGCCGACTCCACGAACCGCTGGCGCGACTCGTCCATGGCCAGCCGGAAGCCGTCGAACTCCACCTTGCCGGCCCCGCGGCCCAGCCCCAGGATGAGGCGCCCGCCCGACATGGCGTCCAGCATGGCCACCTGCTCGGCCACCCGCAGCGGGTCGTGCCAGGGCAGGACCACCACCATCGAGCCCAGCCGGAGGCGCCGCGTGCGGCCGGCCATCCAGGTGAGGAACTGCAGCACGTCGGGGCACATCGTGTAGTCGGTGAAGTGGTGCTCGACGCTCCAGATGGAGTCGAAGCCGAGCGGCTCGACCAGGTCGGCCAGCCGCAGCTCGTCGGCGTACACCTCGTGGTCGGGGCGCCGGCGCCCCGGGTTCTGGAAGACGATGGCGGTGCCGACGTGCATGCGGCCTCCCTTCTACAGCGCGGCCACGACGGAGATCTCCACCAGGTACCGCGGCGCGGCCAGCCGGGCCTCGACGGTGGCCCGGGCGGGCGTGTTCTGCGGGTCCACCCAGGCGTCCCAGACCTCGTTCATCTCGGCGTAATAGGCCATGTTGGCCAGGTAGACGGTGGCCGAGAGCAGCCGGGACTTGTGGCTGCCCACCGCGGCCAGCAGCTCGTCGATCTTGCGCAGGATCTGCGCCGTCTGGTCCCTGGCCGTCGCGGCCTCGCCGGACACCTGCCCGGCCAGGTACACGGTGTTGCCGTGCACGACGGCCTGGCTCATCCGGGGTCCCACCTGGTGGCGCTTGATGGTCATGGCGTCGGCCTCCTCGAGGATGGTGCCGCCGAGGATATCACCGCTGCCGGGCACCGGTCACCGCCACCAGGGATAGAAGGGCCTCCTCGGCCGAGAACAGCCGTCCGGTCAGCGTCCACTCGGCGGCCTGGCTGATGCCGACCAGGCGCGGCAGGAACCAGCTGCTGCACGACTCGGGCACGATGCCGCGCCGGGTGAAGACGAAGCCGATCCGGGCCGCGGTGGAGGCGATCCGGATGTCCATGGGCAGGGTCAGCGTGATGCCGAAGCCCACGGCGGGGCCGTTGAGGGCGGCGATGACCGGCTTGGTGAGGTCGATGGAGGACGTCGCTCAGCGGCCCTGCTCGCGGATGCGGCGCGCGGCCCGCAGCGTGACCACCCCCAGCGCGGCGGCGACGAGCAGCAGGCCCGCCGGCACGGCGTAGAGGATCGGGGACAGCCCCGAGGGGTGATCCATCAGATAGGGCGTGGTGGCCGGGCTGGGCGCCTCGGCGGGCGCGGCCACGGCCGGCGCCGGGGC
>JBBIIW010000107.1:0-8125 GCA_037446305.1 Candidatus Rokuibacteriota bacterium | reverse complement strand
CCACCAGGCGGGGCCGGGCCCCGGCCGGCTCCGGGCGCGGGCGGAGGTCGCGGGCGGCCCGACACTGGGCCGGAAAGGCGGCCAGGACCTCGTGGGTGCGGCGGGCGTCGGCGCGGGCCAGGGCCCCGGGATCGTCGAGGTTCAGGCCGGTCGCCTCACTCACGGTCCAGGTCGCGATGCACCACGGTCGGCGCGAAGCCCTGCAGCTCCATGAACGCGCGCAGCTCCTCCACGAAGGCGACCGAGCGGTGACGCCCGCCCGTGCACCCGACGGCCACCGTGAGGTAGGCCTTGCCCTCCCGCTGGTAGGCCGGCAGCAGGAAACCCAGCAGCTCCTGCAGGCGCTTGAGCAGCTCCTGGCTCTCCGGATGCGCCAGGATGAACTCGCGGACACGCGCGTCGCGGCCGTCGAGGGGGCGCAGGTGCTCCACGAAGTGCGGGTTGGGCAGGAACCGGACGTCGAAGACCAGGTCGGCGTCGATCGGGATGCCGTGCTTGAAGCCGAAGGAGACCAGCGAAATGGCCAGGCCCGGCCGGGTCCGGGGCGTGCCGTACAGCTCGATGAGGAGGTCCTTGAACCGGTGGACGGTCAGGGCCGAGGTGTCCACGATGCGGTCGGCGATCTCGCGCATGTGGGCCAGCGTGCGCCGCTCGGCGCGGATGGCGTCGTGGACGTGCTCGCCGCCCAGAGGGTGGCGCCGCCGGGTCTCGTGGTAGCGGCGGACCAGCGTCTCGTCGCTCGCCTCCAGGAACAGGATCTCGACGGTGTGGCCCCGGGCCCGGAGCTCGCCCAGGGCGTCCAGCAGGTGCGGCAGGTACTCCCCTTCCCGGATGTCCACGCCCAGGGCCACGCGGTGGATCTTCTGCCCCGAGCGGGCGACGAGGTCGGCGAAGGTCGGGATGAGCGTGGTGGGCAGGTTGTCCACGCAGTAGAAGCCCATGTCCTCCAGGCACTTGATGGCGTAGCTCTTCCCGGCCCCGCTCATGCCGGTGACGATGACGAAGGCGATGGCGCCGGGCACGGCTCACCCCGCCCGGTGCCGGCGGCTCGCCCGTCCCTGCACGGGCGGCCTCAGCGGCGGCGAGGCGCGAGCCGCCGCTGGTGCGAGGGCAGGATGCCCAGTTCCTCGCGATACTTGGCCACCGTCCGCCGGGCGATGACGAGACCGCGCCCCTTGAGGATCTGGGCCACCTCCTGGTCGGAGAGCGGCTTGCTGGCGTCCTCGTTGGCCAGGAGGTCCTGGATCATCTTCTTCACCGAGACCGAGGAGACCATCTCGCCGGTGCCGGAGGCGATGCCGCTGTGGAAGAAGAACTTCAGCTCGAACAGGCCCTGCGGCGTCTCCACGTACTTGTTGGTGGTCACCCGGCTGATGGTGGACTCGTGCATCCCGATGTCCTCGCCCACGTCGCGGAGGGAGAGCGGGCGCAGGTAGGGCAGGCCCTTGTCCAGGAACTCGCGCTGGAACTTCACGATGGACTGGGTCACCTTGCGCAGGGTGCGTTGCCGCTGGTCCACGCTCTTGATCAGCCACACGGCCGACCGCAGCTTCTGCTCCACGTACTGGCGGGCCTCGTCGCCCGAGTTCCGGAGCAGCGAGCGGTAGAGCGAGTTGACGCGCAGGCGGGGGATGCCGTCCTCGTTGAGCGTGACCACGTACTCGCTGCCCATCTTGTGCACGACGACGTCGGGCACGATGTAGCGGGAGTCGCCGCCCCCGAACCGCCGGCCGGGCTTGGGCTCCAGCCCCATGATCTCCTCGACCGACTCCATGATCCGGTCCAGCGGCAGCTTGAGGGCCCGGGCGATGTCCGGGTACCGCCGCCGGGAGAGGTCGTCGAAATGCTGCTCGACGATCTCCACCGAGACCGGGTCGGGGTTGGGGTCGCTCTTGAGCTGGATGAGCAGGCACTCCTGGATGGACCGGGCGGCCACGCCGGGCGGGTCGAAGCCCTGCACCAGGCCCAGCACCTTCTCCACCTCCTCCACCGTCGTCTGGCACCGCTCGGCGATCTCGGCCAGCTCGGCGCGGAGGTAGCCGTCCTCGTCCAGGTTGCCGATGATCTCGGTCCCGATCCGCCGCACCAGGGGGTCCTCGGTGGCGAACCGCAGCTGCTCCTCCAGGTGGTCGGCCAGCGAGGACTGGGAGCGGACCATGTTCTCGAACGGCAGCTCGTCCCGGTCCTCCTGGGCGACCAGCGAGCGCTCCTCCTGGTCGTCGAAGATGACGGCGGTGAGGTCGAAGGGAAGATCGTCGGTCCCGCGCTCGCGGTCCACGGCGGGCGGCTCCAGCGGCGGCGCCTCGGCGGTGGGCGCCGGGGCCGGCGCCTCGCCGGCGGCGGGGGCCTCCGGGGTCTCGGGCGTCTCCGTCGGCACTTCTTCCAGGAGCGGGTTCTCCAGCAGCTCCTTCTGCACCACTTCCTGCAGCTCCAGCGTGGAGAGCTGGAGCAGCTGGATGGCCTGCTGGAGCAGCGGGGTCATGACGACCCGCTGGCTCTGGCGGAGGGACAGTCGCGCTTCCATGGCCATGGCAGTCTCTCCCCGGGCTACAGGGAAAACTTCTCCCCCAGGTAGATTTCCCGGGCTATCGGATCCGCGGCGATTTCGCTGGCCGTCCCCGAGACGAGGATCTTGCCGTCGTACATGATGTAGGCCCGATCCGTGATGCGCAGCGTCTCGCGCACGTTGTGGTCGGTGATGAGGATGCCGATCCCGCGCTCCCGCAGCCGGGCGACGATTTCCTGGATGTCGCCGATGGCGATGGGGTCGATGCCGGTGAACGGCTCGTCGAGCAGCAGGTACTGGGGGGAGGTGACCAGGGCGCGGGTGATCTCCAGCCGGCGCCGCTCGCCGCCCGACAGCGTGTAGGCGGGATAGGGAGCCAGCGGGGTGAGGTCCAGCTCGGCCAGCAGGGCCCGGGCCCGCTCCCGGCGCGTGGCGGCGTCGAGATCGAGGGTCTCCAGGATGGCCAGCAGGTTCTCCTCCACGCTGAGCTTCCGGAACACCGAGGACTCCTGCGGCAGATAGCCTACGCCCATCCGGCACCGCCGGTACATCGGAAGGTGCGTGATGTCCTGCCCCTCCAGGAAGATCCGGCCGCCGTCGGTGGGCAGGAGCCCCACCATCATGTAGAACGAGGTCGTCTTGCCGGCGCCGTTGGGGCCGAGCAGGCCCACCACCTCGCCGCGCTGGATGTCGAGCGACACCCCATCCACGACCTTGCGGTGCTTGAACCACTTTGTCAACTGCAGGGCGACCAGGCCTTCCATGGGGCTCAGTTGGCACAGGGGGCGGCGCCGCGCGCCGGCCGGCGCCCCTGGCCGGCGGCCGGGGCCTCGTCCCGGCGGGGGTGGAACACGGCCTTCACCCGCTCGTCCTTGCCGCCCTGCACCACGCTGCGATCCTGGCTGAGGAAGATCGTGATGGTCTCGCCGGTCACGACGTTGTCGTCCTGCCAGACCCGGGCGTCGCCCATCAGGACGATCCGCTGCTCGAGGTCGAAGTACTCGGCCCGCCGCGCCGTGCCGGTGCGGCAGTCGGCGGTCACGATGCGGACGTTGCCGGTGGAGACCGTGCGGACGATCCGCTGGCCGCTCTCGTCCAGGTACACCTCGATGCGGTCCGCGTACTGGACCGAGTTGCTCTGCCGGGCGACCACGTTGCCCGTGAAGACCACCAGGCTCTCCTTGCCGAAGCGCTCCATGCGGTCGGCGTCCACCGTCACCGGCTGGCTGCGATCCTGGGCGCCGGCGGCCGCGGGGGACGCCGGCTGGCCCGGCGCGCCGGCCGGTGCCAGCGCCTGGCCCAGCAGCGCCAGCGCTGCCACGCCGCGCCATCTCACGACCGGGGCCCGGGCCGGAAGACGACGCTCACGGGGCCGTGCACGGTCGTCGCCTCCTCCTCGGTCCGGACGTCCAGGCCCCGCCCGACGACCTCGGTCCCGGGCCGAACGATCCTGACCGGAGCGTCCGTCCACAGCCGCCGCCGGCCCCCGTCCCAGCGCAGGACGCTGGTCTCCAGGCGCAGGCCGTCCGCCGACGTCACCACGACGTTGTGCCGGATCTCGATGTTCTTCGTGTCGCGGAACAGGTCGCCTTCCGCGCCCACGATGGTCCACGACCCCTGCCGGTCCTGCACGTGGACCGTGACGTTCCGCAGCGACGTCCGTCCCTCGGCGTCGAACACCTCGGCCTGATCGGCCACCAGGCGCCAGTGGCCGCCGCCGGCCGTCTGCTCGGTGAGGTCCAGCTCCTTGACCCGCAGGTCCGCCACCGAGGGTGCGGGTCCGGTCGCCTCGTCCGGTGCGCGCCGGCTGCGGGAGACCAGCAGCCCCGCCACCGCGACGACGAACAGGACGACGACGATGAGGATCCGGCTCGCTAGACGTTGCATCGCGCGTCCATGCAAATTCGATACCAGCCTACCAACGGAACGTGATCGAGGACAAGCAGTTTTTCCGGCGCGCGCTAGATGTCGATCTTCGCGCGCAGGATGTCGTGGAGATGGACGACGCCGGCGGGCCGGCGATCATCGTCGACGATGACCAGGCTCGTGATGGCGAACGTCTCCATCACCTCCAGCGCCTTGGCGGCCAGGTCCTCGGCGGCGATCAGCTTCGGCGTGCGCGTGGCGACCTGGCCGGCGGTGAGCTCGGCGATGGGCGCCTCGCGCAGGTGCAAACGACGAAGATCGCCGTCGGTGATGACGCCGACCAGCGCGCCGGCCGCGTCCACGACGGTGGTCATGCCCAGCCGCTTGCGCGTCATCTCCTGGATGACGTCCTTCATCCGCGCGTCGTCGCGCACCACCGGCACCTCGTCGCCCCGGTGCATGAGATCGCCGACGCGCACGAGCGCCCGCCACCCGAGCGCGCCGCGGGGGTGGACGGCGGCGAAGTCCTCGGGCCGCAGCCCGCGCATCTCGAGCAGGGCCATGGCCAGGGCGTCGCCCATGGCCAGGGCCGCCGTCGTGCTGCAGGTCGGCGCCAGGTTCATGGGGCAGGCCTCCTCGGGCACGCTCACGTCCAGCACGACCTCGCACTGCCGGGCCAGCGTGGACTGCGGCCGTCCGGTCATGAGGATGATGGGCACCCCCAGCCGCTTGAGCGCAGGCACGATGGCCAGGACCTCGTCCGTCTCGCCGGAGTTCGAGAGGACCAGCACCACGTCGCCGCGCGCGACCATGCCCAGGTCGCCGTGCACGCCCTCGGCCGGGTGCAGGAAGTGCGCGGGCGTGCCCGTGGAGGCGAGGGTGGCGGCGATCTTGCGCCCGATGATCCCGGACTTGCCCATGCCCGTCACGATCACCCGCCCGGCGCACCGCTGCAGGAGGTCCAGCGCCCGGTCGAAGCGCTCGTCGAGCTTCGGCAGCAGGCCGAGGATCGCCTCGGCCTCCAGGCGCAGGACGCGCTCCCCCACCCGGCGCCGCGCGCTCATCGCCTCACGACGGCGTCGATGGCCTGGATGCGGTCCAGGAGCTCGCCCAGGTCGTCGATGCGCAGCATGTTCGGGCCGTCGGAGAGGGGGCGCCCGTCCTCCAGCGTGCGGTCCGGGTCCTCGTGCATCTCCATGAACAGCGCGTCCACGCCCACCGCCACCGCCGCCCGGGCCAGCGCCGGCACGTACCGGCGCTCGCCGCCGGAGCGGTGGCCGGCGGCGCCCGGCAGCTGCACCGCGTGCGTGGCGTCGAACACCACCGGACAGCCGAGGGCCCGCATCTGCACGAGGCCGCGCATGTCCACGACCAGGTTGTGGTAGCCGAACGTGGTCCCCCGCTCGGTGAGCAGCACGTCCGGGTTGCCGGCGGCGCGCACCTTCTCCACCACGTGGCGCATGTCGTCTGGGGCCAGGAACTGGCCCTTCTTGACGTTCACGGGCTTGCCCGTCCGGGCGGCGGCGACGATCAGATCCGTCTGGCGGCACAGGAAGGCGGGGATCTGCAGCACGTCCAGCACCTCGGCGGCCGGCGCCACCTCCTCCACCTGGTGCACGTCCGAGAGGACGGGCACCCCGACCGCCTCCTTCACGCGCCGCAGGATGCGCAGCCCCTCGATCAGTCCCGGGCCGCGGTAGCTGGCGATGGAGGAGCGGTTGGCCTTGTCGTACGAGGACTTGTAGATGAAGGGCGTCCGGTGCTCGGCCGCGATGGCGGCCAGCCGCTCGGCGGTGAGCAGGGCGTGCTTCTCGCTCTCGATGGCGCAGGGGCCGCCGATGAGGACAAGGGGATGCCCGCCGCCGATCGTGACCGGCCCTACGACGACCGCCCGCGTGGTCATGCCCGGCCCTGGTGGGCCAGCGCGGCCCCGACGAAGCCGGAGAACAGGGGATGCGGGTCCCAGGGGCGGGACCGGAACTCGGGGTGGAACTGCCCGGCCACGAAGTAGGGGTGGTCGGGGATCTCGATGATCTCCACCAGCTGCTTCTCGGCCCAGATGCCGGACACCCGCAGCCCGTGCTTCTCGAGCTCCTTCAGGTACTCGTTGTTGACCTCGTAGCGATGCCGGTGACGCTCGTGGATGATGGACCGCCCGTACAGCCGGGCGGCCAGGCTGCCCTCGGCCAGCACCACCGGGTAGAGCCCCAGACGCATCGTGCCGCCCTTGGCGGCCACCTGGCGCTGCTCCGGCAGCAGGTCGATCACCGGGTGCGGCGTGGCCGGTTCGAACTCGGTGGAGCTGGCCCCCTCCAGGTGGGCCACGTGGCGGGCGAACTCGATGACCGCGCACTGCATCCCCAGGCAGATGCCGAAGTAGGGCACCGAGGTCTCGCGCGCGTAGCGCACGGCGGCGATCTTGCCCTCGATGCCCCGGTCGCCGAAGCCGCCCGGGACCAGGATGCCGTGGACGCCGGCGAAGTGCGGGGCGGCCCCGTCGCGCTCGATGTGCTCGGCGTCGATCCACTGCACGTCCACCCGGCAGTCGTTGGCGATGCCCCCGTGGGCCAGGGCCTCGGTCAGGCTCTTGTAGGAGTCCCGCAGCTCGATGTACTTGCCGACCACCGCGATGCGGGTCTGGTGGCGGGGCGACTTGACGCGCTTGACGACGTCCTCCCACCGCCGGAGGTCGGCCGGCCGGTCGGGCAGGCCGAGCAGCTTCACGATGATGTCGTCGAGCCCCTCCCGGTGGAACACCAGCGGGACCTCGTACACGGTCTCGACGTCCTTGGCCGTGATCACCGCCTCCTCCTCGACGTCGCAGAAGAGGGCGATCTTGGACTTGATGCCGGGCGGCAGGTAGCGGTCGGTCCGGCACAGGAGGACGTCGGGCTGGATGCCGATGGCCCGCAGCTCCTTGACGGAGTGCTGGGTGGCCTTGGTCTTCAGCTCCTGGGCCGCCTGCATGAAGGGGACCAGGGTCAGGTGGACGTAGATCACGTTGTCCTTCCCCACGTCCTTCTTGAACTGGCGCACCGCCTCCAGGAAGGGCAGGCTCTCGATGTCGCCCACGGTGCCGCCGACCTCGACGATCACCACGTCGACGTCGCGGGCCACCCGGCGGATGGCCGCCTTGATCTCGTCGGTGATGTGCGGGATGACCTGGACGGTCCGGCCCAGGTAGTCGCCCCGGCGCTCCTTCTGGATGACCGAGAAGTAGACCTTGCCGGTGGTGACGTTGTGGTCGCGGGTGACCCGGACGGAGGTGAAGCGCTCGTAGTGGCCCAGGTCCAGGTCGGTCTCGCCGCCGTCGTCGGTGACGAAGACCTCGCCGTGCTGGTAGGGGCTCATGGTGCCGGCGTCCACGTTGATGTACGGGTCCATCTTCTGCAGCGTCACCGTGAAGCCGCGGGCTTCCAGGAGCGCGCCCATGGACGCCGCCGCCAGCCCCTTGCCCAGCGAGGAGACGACGCCGCCCGTCACGAAGATGTACTTGGCAGCCACCTCACCCCTCCTTTCGCCCGCCGATCCAGTCTCGCACGAAGGCCACCTCGGCGTCCCGGTCCGCCAGCGTGCCGTCGAGGACGCCGTCGCGCAGGCCCGCCAGCACGGCGGCCACCGCGGGGCCGGCCGGGACGCCGAGGGCCACCACGTCGTCGCCGGCCAGGCGCGGGCGCACCCCGCGTGCCGCGGTGACGAACCACTCGACCTCTCGCCGCCCCTGGTCGCCGCCCAGCAGCCAGGCGCCGAACA
>JBBIIW010000106.1:0-8154 GCA_037446305.1 Candidatus Rokuibacteriota bacterium | reverse complement strand
CCGATGAGCACCTCGAGCCCCCGCGCGTGCGCGGTGCTCGCGTAGTCGTGCGTCCGCTCCGGCGTCCGGTGCGCGGAGGCGACGACGACCTCGTAGCCGATGCCCAGGTCCTCCAGGACCCGGACGGCCTCCAGCATGACCTCCAGGTCGGAGTCGCTGCCCAGCACGATGCCGATCCGGACGCGGGCGCCGGACGGCGGCGGGGATGGGGCGGTGTCAGGTCTGTTCACGGTGTCCAATGTCCCTCCGGTAGTGCATGCCGTCGAAGTGGATGGATGCGATCGCCTGGTAGGCGCGCCGGGCCGCGGCCGGCACGTCGGCGCCCGTCGCCGTGACGCCGAGCACCCGCCCGCCGGCCGTCACCAGGCGCCCGTCGCGCTCGGCGGTCCCGGCGTGGAAGATCCGCACGTCGGGCAGCTGCTCCGCGCGCTCCAGCCCGGTGATGGCCAGGCCGGTGGGGTAGGCGCCGGGATAGCCGCCGGAGACCAGGTTCACGCAGACCGCGGCCCCGGGCCGCCACCGCACGGCCTCCGGCGCCAGGGCCTGGCCGCGCGCCGCGGCTAGCAGCAGGGGCAGCAGGTCGCTCTCCAGCCGGGCCATGAGCACCTGGCACTCGGGGTCGCCGAAGCGGCAGTTGAACTCCAGGACCCGCGGACCGGCGGCCGTGAGCATCAGCCCGGCGAAGAGCACGCCCCGGTAGGGCGCACCCTCCTTGGCCAGGGCCTGCACGGTCGGGCGGACGATCGTGTCCATCACCCGCTCCTCCAGCGCGGTGTCGAGGGCCGGCACCGGGGTGTAGGCGCCCATGCCGCCCGTGTTCGGCCCCTGGTCGCCGTCGAAGACCGTCTTGTGGTCGCGGGCCGCGCCGAGGGGGATGGCCTCGGCGCCGTTGGCCAGCGCGAAGAACGACACCTCGTCTCCGCGCAGGAACTCCTCGACCACCACGCGGGCCCCGGCGGCGCCGAAGACGCGGCGCTCCATGCAGGCAGCGATGGCGGCGTCGGCCTCCTCCAGCGTGGCGCAGACGATGGCGCCCTTGCCGGCGGCCAGGCCGTCGGCCTTCACGACCAGCGGCGCGCCCAGGCTCCGGCAGTAGGCGCGCGCCTCGGCCGGCTGGCTGAAGGTCGCGAAGCGAGCGGTCGGGATGCCGTGGCGCGCCATCAGCTCCTTGGCGAAGGCCTTGGAGCCTTCGAGCCGGGCCGCGGCGGCGCCCGGGCCCAGGGCCAGGCGCCCGCGCTCGGCCAGCCGGTCGGCCAGCCCCGCCACCAGCGGCGCCTCGGGCCCCACGACGGTGAGGTCGATCCTCTCCTGCTCGGCGAAGCGCGCCAGGTCCTCGTGGGCGGCGGCCTCGATCGGCACGCAGCGGGCGTGGCGGGCGATGCCGGGATTGCCGGGAGCAGCGAGCAGGGCCGTGAGCAGCGGGCTCTGGCTCAGCTTCCAGGCCAGCGCGTGCTCGCGCCCGCCGCTGCCGACCAGGAGCACCTTCACTCCGGCCGCCCCCGCTCGGGAGGCTCGACCACCTCCAGGTGCGCGCGGGCGATGCGCGCCCACGGGCTGCCCGAGTCCAGCGCCAGGTACCGCTGCCAGTGGCTGATCGCCTCCCGGCCCCGGCCGGCCCGGGCCAGTGCCGCCGCCAGGTTGAAGTGGGCGTCGGCGTAGTCGGGCCGGATGGCCAGCGCGCGGCGGTAGTGGCGGATCGCCTGCTCCACCTGCCCCGTATCTTCCTCCAGCGAGCCCAGATTGTAGGCCGCCTCCGCGCAGCCGGGGTCCTGTTCGAGCGCCGCCGCGTACGCCTGGCGCGCCTCGGCGTACTGCCCCATCCGGTGCAGCAGCAGGCCGAGGTTGTTCCAGGCGGCCGCGTAGGTGGGATCGATGGCGACCACCCGCCGGTAGGCCTCGATGGCCTCCTCCCAGCGCACGGGGTCGCTCTCGCAGTCGCTGGCCCGGTCGAACCACATCTCGGCCTGCTCCACCGGCGGCTTCAGGGGCCGCACCAGGCCGGTGGCCAGCGTGGCGGCGGCCGCCCGGCTGAGGTCGCCGGCGTCGAGGGCCAGCACCGTCTGGCCGGAGCGGGGATCGAAGCGCACGCGGTCGGACTGGGCCAGGAGCCGGCCGCCCTCCACGAAGAAGCGCACCTCGGTGAGGGGGCTCTCGAGATCGGGGTCCTGCTTGCGCAGGGCCAGCAGCGCCTCCCGGATCTGCCGGACCGAGGCGCCGGCGTCCAGCAGGGCGCTGGCCGCGCGGGCCGCCAGCAGGTCGCGGAAGGTGTAGCCGCCGTCGTGGCTCAGCAGCTCGAGCCGGCGCAGCTGGGCCAGGCGGCGGGGGGTGAGCGACAGGATCCGCGTCAGCTCCCGCAGCCCGTAGATGCGCTCGTGGCGCGGGCCGGCCATGGTCAGTGACGGAAGTGCCGGAGACCGGTGAAGAGCATGGCCATGCCGTGCTCGTCGGCGGCCGCGATGACCTCCTGGTCGCGGACCGAGCCGCCCGGCTGCACGACGGCGGTCACGCCGGCGCGGGCCAGGGCGTCCAGGCCGTCGCGGAAGGGGAAGAACGCGTCGGAGGCGCAGGCGGCGCCCTCGGTCTTGAGCCCGGCCTCGCCGGCGCGCATCACCGCCAGCCGCGCGGAGTCCAGGCGGTTCATCTGGCCCGCGCCCACCCCGATGATCTGGTCGCGCGTGGTCAGCACGATGGCGTTGGACTTGGCGTGCTTGGCCACCCGCCAGGCGAAGCGCAGGGCCGCCATCTCGTCGGCGGTGGGGGCGCGCCGGGTCACCGTCCGGAGCGCGGCCGGGTCGAGGTCGGCGCCGTCCGGCTGCTGGGCCAGCACGCCCCCCAGCACGCTCCGGTACTCCACGGCGCCGGGCGACGGCGGCTGGCACGGGACCTGGAGCACCCGGCACTTGGTCTTCGTGCGCCGCAGCTCCTCCAGGGCCTCGGGCACGAACGCGGGCGCGAAGAGCACCTCCACGAAGATGCCCTTGAGCGCGCGGACCACGTCCAGGTCCAGGGGCCGGTTGACGCCGACGATGCCGCCGTAGATCGAGACGGGGTCGGACGCCTTCGCCTTCTCCATGGCCGCCCCCACCGTGTCGGCCACGGCCGCCCCGCAGGGGTTGGTGTGCTTGATCACCACGGCCGCCGGAGATTCGAACTCCAGCAGCAGCCCCAGGGCCGCCGAGAGATCCAGCAGGTTGTTGTAGCCGAGCTCGGGCCCGTGGAGCTGCCGCATGGCGGCCACGCCCCACGCCGGCCCGGCAGCGGACCGGTACAGGGCCGCCGCCTGATGAGGGTTCTCGCCGTAGCGGAGCAGCATGACGCGCTCGAGCGGGAGCGCCAACCGGTCCGGGAACTCCACCCCCGGGCCGCCTCCGGCGGCGGGCGCGTCCGCCGCCAGGTAGCGGGCGATGGCCGCATCGTACTCGGCCGTGCGCCGGAAGGCCTCGCGGGCCAGGCGGGCTCGCGTCGGGGCACTGACCTCGCCGCCGGTCCGGGTCAGCTCCTCGAGCAGCGCGGGGTACTGTCCGGGGTCGGTGACCACGGCCACGTGCTCGTGGTTCTTGGCCGCCGCGCGGATCATGGTCGGCCCGCCGATGTCGATCTGCTCGATCGCCTCGGCCCGCGTGACGCCCGGCCGGGCCACCGTGCTCTCGAACGGGTACAGCGCGACGACGACCAGATCGATGGGCGGGATGCCGTGTCGCTCCAGCGCGGCCAGGTGCTCCGGGACGTCGCGGCGGGCCAGGATGCCCCCCTGCACGCGGGGGTGGAGCGTCTTGACCCGGCCGTCGAGCATCTCGGGGAAGCCGGTGACCTCCGCCACCTCGCGCACCGGCAGGCCGGAGTCCCGGAGCAGGCGGGCCGTGCCACCCGTGGAGATCAGCTCGACGCCCAGGCCGTGGAGGGCGCGAGCCAGCTCCACGATCCCGGTCTTGTCGTGCACGCTGAGCAGCGCCCGCCGGACCCTCACCGTATCCTCACTTTCCGGCCGTCCACCTGCAGCCGCCCCTCGGCGAAGAGCCGCACGGCCTCGGGGTAGAGCCGGTGCTCCTCGACCAGGATGCGCGCGGCCAGGCTCTCCTCGGTGTCCCCGGGCTCCACCGGCACCGCAGCTTGCAGGATGATCGGCCCCGTGTCCACCCCCTCGTCCACGAAGTGCACGGTCGCCCCCGCCACCTTGACCCCGTAGTCGAGCGCCTGCCGCTGCGCGTGCAGGCCGGGGAAGGCCGGGAGCAGCGAGGGATGGATGTTCATGAGCCGGCCCCGCCAGGCCCGCACGAATGCCGGCCCCAGCACCCGCATGAAGCCCGCCAGGCAGACGAGACCGACGCTCTCCGCCTCCAGCCGCGCGCTCAGGGCGGCGTCGTAGCTGGCGCGGTCGCCGTGGGCCTTGGGGTCGAGGAAGACGGCCGGCACGCCCGCGGCCGCAGCCCGCCGCAGCGCCGCCGCGTCCTCGCGGTCGGCGATGACGATGACCACCCGGGCCGGGAATCCCGGGCCGGCCGCGGCGTCCAGCAAGGCCTGCAGGTTGGTGCCCCGGCCGGAGGCCAGGACGCCCACCCGGAGGAGCGGGCTCACGCCGCCTCGCGCCGGGGCGGCGCCGCGTGGCCGCAGATCGTGCAGCGCGTGGGCGGCCGCATCATCGCCGAGTCGCGCGGGAAGAACTGGGCCAGGGTCCAGTCCACCGCCACCTGCAGCTGCTTGCGCAGGCCGACCAGCTGGTAGAGGTGCAGCGCGTTCCAGAAGAGCCAGGCCAGGTAACCGGAGAACCGGATGCCCATCACCTCGACCACGGCGTCCTTCTCGCCGAGCGAGACCAGCATACCCCGCGGGGCGAACTCGATGAGGTCCAGCGGGCGGTCCTCCAGGCCGGCCAGGATGTTCCGGGCGGCCAGCCGGCCGTGAGCGAGCGCGGCGGGGATGATGGGCAGCGAGGCGTCGGGCTTGCCCTCGATGGTGACGGCGTCGCCGGCGCCGAAGATCTCCGGCCGGTCGGGCACCTGCAGGGTGCCGGTCACGATGATCCGGCCCAGCCGATCGCGGCAGAGCGGCACCTGCTCCAGCACCGGGTGGCCTCTGACGCCGGCGGCCCAGATGGTCAGCCCGACCGGCACCTGCCGCCCGCCCTCCACCTCGATGGCGCCGGGCAGCACGCGCGTGACCCGCGTGCCGGTCAGGATCTCGATCCCCTCCCGGCGCAGCCGCCGCCGCGCCCGCTCGGCCAGCCGGGGATGGACGCCGCGCAGGATCTCCGGGGTGGCCTCCAGGACGACCAGCCGGTAGTCGCCGCGCGCGATGCCCCGGTAGCGGGGCACCACGTACGAGTGGAAGAAGTCCTGCAGCTCCGCGATCAGCTCGACTCCGGTGTAGCCGCCGCCCACGACGCAGATGGTCAGCAGCCGCCGGCGGCGCCCGGCGTCGGGCTCGTGATCGGCGTGCTCGGCCAGGTCGATGAGATGGTCCCGGACCAGGATGGCGTCGTCCAGGCGCTTGTAGTTGAGCGCGTGCTCCTCCACGCCGGGGATGCCGAAGGTCGAGGTGACGCCGCCCAGCGCGATGACGAGGCGGTCGTAGGGCAGCACGCCCTCGGCGCAGATGACGCGGCGGCCGGCCAGGTCGATGTCGAGCACCCGGTCGCGCCGGAACCGGAAGCGGCGCGCCCCCCGGATGTCCCGGATGGGCTGGATGATGTGGCGCGGCTCCACCAGCGACGAGGCGACCTGCGGCAGCAGCGGCGTGAACAGCAGGTAGTTGCGGTCGCTGACCAGCAGCAGCTCCACGTCCGGCCGCCGGCCCAGCCGGCGCTCGAGCACCCGGATGGCTTCCAGCCCGGCGAAGCCCCCGCCCAGGACGACGATGCGGGTCACGGCTCCGGATTCCCGCCGCCCCCGCTCCCGCCGGTCATGCGTCGAAGAGCCGAAGCTGCGGGCTGGCCTCCGGGGCGATCCCGACCCGGTAGCTGCCGGTGAAGCAGGCGTGACAGAACTGGCCCGGCTCGCCGCCGGTGGCCTTCAGCATGCCGTCCAGCGACAGGTACCCGAGCGAGTCGGCGCCCAGGTAGCGCCGGATCTCCTCGGCGCTGTGGCTGGCCGCGATCAGCTCCCGGCGGGTCGGGGTGTCGATGCCGTAGTAGCAGGGCCACTGGATCGGGGGCGAGGAGATCCGCATGTGCACCTCGCGGGCGCCGGCCCCCCGGATCATCCTGACGATCTTCCGGCTGGTCGTCCCCCGCACGATCGAGTCGTCCACCACCACCACCCGCCGCCCCTCCAGCATCTCGCGCATGGGGTTCAGCTTGACCTTGACGCCGAAGTGACGGATGCCCTGCTTGGGCTCGATGAATGTCCGGCCCACGTAGTGGTTGCGGATCAGGCCCATCTCGTAGCGGACGCCCGACTGCTCGGCGAACCCCAGGGCGGCGCTGGTCCCCGAGTCCGGCACCGGGATGACGACGTCGGCGGCCACCGGGTGCTCGCGCGCCAGCTCGCGTCCCAGCGCCTTGCGCACCGTGTGGACGTTGCGGCCCCAGAGCGTGGAGTCGGGCCGGGCGAAGTAGACGTACTCGAAGACGCAGTGCTGCCGCTCGGCCGCCGGCAGGGCGCGGACGGAGCGCACGCCCTCCCCGGAGACCACCACCATCTCGCCGGGCTCCACGTCGCGCTCCCAGCTGGCCTCCAGCAGGTCGAGCGCGCACGTCTCGGAGGAGACGATCCAGCTGTCGCCCAGGCGCCCCAGCGAGAGCGGCCGGAAGCCGCGCGGGTCGCGGATCGCGTACAGGGCCTCCCGGGTCAGGATCAGCAGGGAGTAGGCGCCCTGGACCTGGGCCAGCGCGTGCGCGATCTGGTCCTCCAGCGGGCCCTCGGGGGCTCGGGCCAGCAGGTGCAGGATCACCTCGGTGTCCGAGTTGGACTGGAAGATGGCGCCCTCGCGCACCATCTCCTGCCGGAGCAGGTCGGCGTTGGTCAGGTTGCCGTTGTGGGCGATGGCGATGGGGCCGCGGGCGGTCTTGGCCGTGATGGGCTGCGCGTTGCGGAGGTTCGAGCTGCCGGCGGTCGAGTAGCGCACGTGCCCGATGGCGCGGTGCCCCGGCAGCCGCCGGAGCCGCTCGGGGCCGAACACGTCGGCCACCCAGCCCATGGCCTTCTCGCAGTGGAAGCTGTCGCCGTCAGTGGCCGCGATGCCGGCCGACTCCTGGCCGCGGTGCTGCAGCGCGTACAGGCCCAGGTAGACGACGTTGGCGGCCTCGGCGTGGTTCCAGATGCCGAACACGCCGCACTCGTCGTGGAACTTGTCGTCACGCCAGGTGACGCTCAAGGCCTCTCCTCCACGCCTGCTCCAGGCTGTCCAGGGCGCTGTCCACCACGGTCACGCCGCCCCGGCGGATCCGCAGCCGCTCGCCGCCCGTGGTCCCGATCCAGCGCCAGGGGATCGCGGACTCGGCCATGAGAGCCTCGAACTCCAGCGCGCGGGCCGAGTCCACCGAGACGATCACCCGTGACGGCCCCTCGCCGAACAGGGCGACGTCCGTCCTCGCCTCGCCGGGAACCGTGACCGTGGCCCCCACCGCCTCCGGCCCGGTCATGCACGCCTCGGCCAGGGCGACGGCCAGCCCGCCCTCGGCGCAGTCGTGAGCGGACAGGGCCAGGCCGGCCTCGATCGCCGCCACCACCGCGGCCTGCACCCGCCGCTCCAGGCCGAGGTCCAGCGGCGCCAGCGGTCCCGCCACCCGGCCGTGCAGGATCCACAGGTACTCGCTGCCGCCCAGGCTGGCCGCCTCCGGCCCCAGCAGCGCCACCCGGTGCCCGGCTGCCTTGAACGCCTGCGTCGCCAGCCGGCTGGCGTCCTCCAGCACGCCCACGACGCCGATGATGGGCGTGGGCAGGATCGCCTGACCGCTCGTCTCATTGTAGAAGGAAACGTTGCCGCCGACGACCGGCAGCTCCAGCGCCCGGCACGCCTCGGCGATGCCCTCCACCGCCTCCGCGAACTGCCACAGGATGTCCGGGCGCTCGGGCGAGCCGAAGTTCAGGCAGTCCGTGACGCCGGCCGGGCGGGCGCCGGCGCAGGCCACGTTGCGCGCGGCCTCGCAGACGGCCAGCGCCGCGCCCCGCCGGGGGTCGAGGTAGACCTGGCGCCCGTAGATCGGAAGAGCACACG
>JBBIIW010000105.1:0-8215 GCA_037446305.1 Candidatus Rokuibacteriota bacterium | reverse complement strand
CGGCGCCGGGGCGGGTTGACGGCAGGCAGGCCCAGCGCCTCGGGCCGGTCACGCACGACGGCCAGGGCGGCAAGCCCGAGCCCCAGCGTGAGACCGCCGACGGCGACGAAGCTCTGCCGCCAGCCGATCGCTTCCACCAGCAGCGCCAGCGGCGCCGCCGCCGCCAGGCCGCCGAGGTTGCCGATCGTCTGGCTCAGTCCGGACACGGTGGCGAACTCGTCCGGCCGGAACCACTCGGCGGCCAGGCTCAGGAGGGCGATCAGGATCACCGCGGCACCGGCGGCGACGACGAACCGTCCGGCCAGGGCCACGGAGAAGCCCGGCGCGAGCCCGAACACGACCGCTCCCAGGCCCATGGCCCCGGCTCCGCCCACCAGCGTCCAGCGCGGCCCCAGCGTGTCGGCCAGGCTGCCGGCCGGCAGGGCCACCGCCACGAACACGTAGGGGTAGACGGCCGCCAGCGTGCCGAGCGCGGCGGCGGTGATGGCGAAGGCCTGCATCAGGTCGGCGGCCACCACGCCGGGCGCGATCCGATGGAAGTAGGAGACGAAGTAGATCGCGGCCGGCGGCAGCAGGATCAGCCACCGCACGCGCGGCGGGGTCGGCCCGGCCATCCGGTCGTCGTGGGACGGGGGCATCGGGGCTCCGGCTACCGTAGGCGGCCCGGCCCGGGCTGTCAAAGCCCCGGGGCGCTGTCGGCGTTACAACAGCGGTGGGTGAGCGCGACTGCGGGACTGACAGGGCCGGCAAGGCCGTGCTAGGGTGGCCCGGTGCGTCGGCTGGTCCCGTTCGTCCTGATCGCCGCCGTCCTCGTCACCGACCTCCGCCCCCTCGACGCGATCACGCCCGCCTCCACCCTGCCCGCGCACCACGTGCGCGGTGGCGGCTTCCGCAACGTCTCGCCCCACTATGCGTATCCCCTCATGGGGCGAGCGGTGCGGGCGGTGCAGCGCGCGCTGCGGCCCGGCCCCGAGCTCGGCCCCGGCCTGGCCGTCCTGCCCAACGACGGCGCCGCCCTCCGGGCCAACGGCATGGCGCCGACGGTGACCTGGGTCGGTCACTCGACCTTCCTGGTCCAGCTGGACGGTGTGAACATCCTGACCGATCCCCACTGGGGCGAGCGGGCCAGTCCGGTCGACTTCGCCGGCCCCCGCCGGCTGGCGGCGCCCGGCATCCGCTTCGAGGACCTGCCCCCGATCGACGCCGTGATCATCTCCCACGACCACTACGACCACCTGGACGAGGAGACGGTGCGGCGGCTGGCCGGCGACCACCGGCCGACGTTCTTCGTGCCCCTCGGCATCGGGCAATGGCTGGCCGAGCGGGGGATCGATCAGGTCGTGGAGCTCGACTGGTGGCGGACGGCGCGCTTCCGCGGCCTGGTGATCGCCTGCACGCCGGCCCAGCACTCGTCCGGGCGCGGCCTGCGCGACCAGAACCTCCGCCTCTGGGCGTCGTGGGTCGTCCTGGGTGCGCGCCGGCGGTTCTTCTTCGCGGGCGATACGGGCTACTACGACGGGTTCAAGGAGATCGGCGCCCGCTTCGGGCCCTTCGACCTGGCCGCCATTCCCATCGGCGGCTACAGCGCCTGGAACCCGCACCCCAACCACGTCAACCCCGAGGAGGCGGTGCGCGTGTTCGAGGACGTGCAGGGCCGGCTCATGGTCCCCATGCACTGGGGCACCTTCGAGCTCAACCGGGAGCCGGCCGACGAGCCGCCCGGGCGCCTGCAACGGGCGGCCCGGGCCCGGGGGCTCAGCCGGCGGGTCGCGGTGCTCGTTCCCGGCCAGACCATCCACTGGTAGCCGGGCCGGCGCGTCAGCCGCGGACAGCCAGCAGCTTGACCAGCGCCTCCGGATCGACGGGCTTCACCAGATGGGTGTCGAAGCCCGCCTCCTCGGCCAGGCGGCGGTCCTCGGCCTGCCCGTAGCCCGTGAGCGCGACGAGGTAGGCGCCCTTGCCATGGGCCGTCGCCCGGATGCGACGGGCCACGTCGTAGCCGTCGATGTCGGGCAGGCCGATGTCGATCAGCGCCACGTCCAGCGGGGGCGTGGCCCGGGCCATGGCCTCCTCGCCGCTCTCCGCCGTGCGCACGCGATGCCCCTCCAGCTCCAGGAGCAGCTGCAGGGTCGAGCGCGCGTCGGCGTTGTCCTCCACCACCAGGATCGACAGCGGGCGGGCGTCCGTCATGGCCACCGCGCATTGTGCCTCCACCCGGGAGCCGACTCAACCCGAAGCCGGGGCCGGGCCGCCACCCCCGGCCTCACCGCACGTTGAGGACGTCGCGCAGCCCGTCGCCCACGAGGTTGATGGCCAGCACGGTGGCGGCCAGAAACATCCCCGGGAACAGGATGATCCAGAACGCGAGCTGCACGTAGGCCCGCCCCTCGGCCATGATGTTGCCCCACGACGGGATGTGGGGCGGCGTGCCGGCGCCGAGGAAGGACAGGTAGGCCTCGAACAGGATCGCGGAGGCGCAGATGTAGGTGCCCTGCACGATCAGGGGCGCCACCAGCGCCGGCAGGATGTACCGGAGCAGGATGCGGGGGGTGCCCACGCCGAGCGCCCGGGCGCCCTCCACCATGAGGTGCTCGCGCAGCGAGAGGACCGAAGCGCGCACCAGCCGGGCCACCCGCGGGATCTCGGGGATGATCAGGGCGATGATGACGTTCTGCACGCTGGCCTTCATGAGGGCCATGAGGGCCAGGGCCAGCAGGATGGCCGGGATGGCCATCAGTCCGTCCATGACCCGCATGGCCACCAGGTCCAGCCGCCGGTAGAAGCCGATGACGAGCCCCAGGACCGTGCCGACGATCAGGCTGCCCACCGCCACCGCGCTGCCCACCGTCAGGGAGATGCGGGTCCCGTAGAGCGTCCGCGTGTAGATGTCGCGGCCGAAGTTGTCCGAGCCGAACCACCGGTCGGCCGACGGCGGGCGCAGCCGCTCGGCGGGCCGCATCTCCAGCGGGTCGCCCGTCCACCAGGCCGGGGCCAGCACCCCGCCGGCCACGATCACCAGCAGCGTCAGGGCGCCCCCCAGCAGCGTGGGGTGGCGCGCCAGCAGGCGCCGGGCCCGGCCCAGCGCCCCGACCGGCGGGGCCAGCACCTCCAGCACCTCGGGGGCTCGCGTCACGACCGCCACGCGCCGGCGCCTCAGTACCTGATGCGGGGGTCCAGGACCACGTAGAGCAGGTCCACGACCAGGTTGACGAGCACGTAGGCGATCGACACGACCAGGATCACGCCCTGGATGACCGGATAGTCCCGCCGGATGATGGCGTCCACGGTGAGCCGGCCCAGGCCGGGCAGGGCGAAGACGCTCTCGGTCACCACGGCCCCGCCGATGAGCAGGGCGAAGCCGATGCCGATGATCGTCACCACCGGCAGCGAGGCGTTCTTGAGCGCGTGGCGCACCAGCACCCGGCGGGGAGCCAGTCCCTTGGCGAAGGCGGTGCGGATGAAGTCCTCGCTCAGCACCGTCAGCATGCTGGCCCGCGTCATGCGGGCGATGAGGGCCATGTAGACGAGCGACAGGGTCAGGGCCGGCAGGGTGAGGTGCCGGAGGAAGGGCCAGAGGCCGTCGGCCACGGAGCGGTAGCCCTGGACCGGCAGCCAGTGGGCGGAGATGGCGAAGACGTAGACGAGCAGGAAGCCCAGCCAGAACGTCGGCATCGAGAAGCCGGAGACGGCGAAGATCATCACCACCCGGTCGATCCAGGACCCCTTCTTCCAGGCGGCCAGCACGCCCAGCGGCACGCCCAGCCCGACGGAGATGAGCATGGCCGCGACCGTGAGCGCGATGGTCACCTCGGCCCGCTGCTGGATGAGGGTGGCCACCGGCAGCCCCGAGAAGATCGACGTCCCGAGATCGCCCCGCACGATGCGGCCCAGCCAGATGGCGACCTGGGTCAGGAACGGCTGATCCAGACCCAGTCGGCTGCGGATGCGGGCGATGTCCTCGGTCGTCGCGTAGTCGCCGGCGATGATCACCGCCGGGTCACCCGGGGTCACGTGCAGGAGGGCGAAGACCGCGATGGCCACCACCCCCAGGACGGGGATGGTGGCCACCAGGCGCTGCAGCAGCTGCGGGATCACGCGATCGTCACGTTCCAGAACAGGGGCGCCGGGAACTCGAGCACGCCCTTGATGGTCTTGCGGTGGACGGTGGGCAGGGCCCACTGCCCGAACGGCACGTAGAGCACCTCGTCCAGGGCCACCCGCTGGATCTCGGCCGCCAGCTCCTTCTGCCGGGCCGGATCGGTGGCCCGCACCCACTGGATCTTCAGCTCCTCGATGCGCCCCACCTCGGGCCAGCCGAACCAGGCGCCGGCGCCGGCGCCCGAGATGCCGGCGTGGACGGCGGGGTTCATGACGTCGGAGGCGATCCACCAGGTGAAGAGCATGTTCCAGCCGCCCTGGTCCGGCGGCTCCTTCTTGGCCCGGCGGGCGACGACCGACGACCAGTCCATCGCCTGCAGATCCACCTTGAACCCGACCTGGGTCAGGATCTCGCGGGTGACCAGGGCGGCGCCGTGCGTGAGCGGGATGTCGGTCGGGTCGAGCACGACGATGGGCCGGCCGTCGTAGCCGGACTCCTTGAGGAGCTGGCGGGCCCGGTTCAGGTCCGTCTTCTTCAGGGCCTCGGCGCCGGCCTCCGAGGCCAGCGGCGTGCCGCAGGGGAAGACCGAGAAGCAGGTGCGGTAGTACTTGGGCACCCCGATGGCCGCCTGCAGGTACTTCTCCTGGTCCACCATCCACAGCAGGGCCTGGCGGGCCTTCTTGTTGTTGAAGGGCGGGTGCAGGTGGTTGGGGCGGATCCAGCCCTGGGTGCCCCGCGGGTCCTGGATGAACAGCGTGAGGTCCTGGTTGGTCTCGAAGCGCGGGGCGAAGTCCACCGGCGGGTTCTCGTACCAGTCCACCTCGCCGGCCTCCAGGGCGGCGGCGGCCGTGGCGGGATCCGGGATGTAGCGCCAGATCACCTTCTCGAGGGAGACCTTCTTGCCGCCGGCCGACCCGCTGGGCGCCTCGTTGCGCGGCACGTAGTCCGGGTTGCGGACGTACACCACCTGGTGGCCCGGCTGCCACTCGTCCTTGACGAACCGGAAGGGGCCCGAGCCGATGACCTCCTTGATCTGCTCGGTATCGGGGGTGGCGGCGATGTGGGCCGGCATGATGAAGGGCACGTTGCTGGACGGCTTGCCCAGCGCGTCCAGGACGGGGCCGAAGGGCTGCGACAGCTCCAGGGTGAAGGTCTTGCGGTCGGCGGCGGTGATCTTCGCGGTGTGGGCGGCCAGGAGCTTGCCCATGGGGTCCCGCTTCGACCATCGCTTGATGGACTCCACGGCGTCCTCGGCCACCACCGGCTTGCCGTCGTGCCACTTGAGGCCGTCGCGCAGCGTGAAGGACCACCGGAGCCCCTTGGCGTCCTTCGACCACCGGTCCACCATCTGGGGCTTGATCTGGAGGTTGGCGTCGGTCCCGAACAGGGTGTCGTAGATGAGGTAGCTGTGGTTGCGGGTGATGTAGGCCGTCGTCCAGATCGGGTCCACGGCCTTGAGGTCGGCGTGGGGCACGAACCGCAGCGTCGCGCCCCGCTTCTGGGCGTGCACGGCGGGCGCCCTCAGCACGGCGGCGGCCGCGGCCCCGCCGACCAGGAACTGGCGTCGTGTCAGGTCGCTCATCGCGGGCTCCCTCCTGAGGTCCGGGCGTCGGGATTCCGTCGAGTGGGGCGAGTCTAGCACGGGGTGCGAAAGCGTGTTAGAGTGGCCCCGTCTGGTTCGGTCGTCGGTTCAGGTGCGAGCCCGCCTCCTCGTCAGACCACGTCCCCGCACACCTTCCGCGTGCTGGACGTGCCCGGAGCGCGGAAGGTGATCGAGGAGGCGCCATCATGGCGCAGAAGCTGTTCGTGGGAGGACTCAACTTCGCGACCACGACCGAGGAGCTGCGCGACCTGTTCGCCCAGGCGGGCACCGTCGAGGCAGCCGCCGTCGTGACCGACCGGGACACCGGCCGGTCGCGCGGCTTCGGCTTCGTGGAGATGGCGACGGCCGAGGAGGCCGAGCAGGCCATCGCCCGGTTCAACGGGACGGATCTCAACGGCCGGCGGCTGGCGGTGGAGCGGGCGAAGGCCCCGACCACCGGCGCCGGGCGCGGCGGCTTCGGCCGCGGCGGCTCGCGCGACCGGCGCTGGTGAGGGGGGTCCGGCTCACGGGGCGGCGGGGACAGCCCGCCGCCCGGCCCTTCACCTTCGGCACAAGGAGCGGCTGATGCCCCGGCGAAACTACGGGTTCGACCGACGGCGTCGCGAGGACCAGCGCCGCGCCAAGCAGCAGGCCAAGGAACAGCGCCGGCTCGAGCGCGCGGCCAGCGGCAGCGCCGGCCCGGAGATGGGGGAAGCCCCGGCCAGCGGGGCGCCGCCCGGCATGTGGGAGTGGTTCTCTCCCAGCCGCAGCCGCACGGTGGCCACCGCGCCGCGCACGCGCCCCCCGGGCGACACGCCCGACGACTGGGTGCTCCTCACCGACGTGAGCGACGCCGACCGCGAGCCCCGCCAGGCCTGACTACTTCTTCTCCTGCTGCGCGACGGCCGCCTCGGCAGCCTGGAAGCCGATCCTGCTGTGGGTGCCGTCGCAGAAGGGCTTGGTGACGGAGCCTCCGCAGCGGCAGAGAGCGATGCGGGGCCGGCCGGTGGTGTCCACCCGGGCCCCGGTCGGGTCGTAGAGCTCGACGTCGCCCTCCACCAGGTACGGGCCGTTGGGACGGCAGGTGATCTTGACGGCCATCGACATCCTCCTCGCGTCGTCGTGAACCCCGTCCCACCATACACCAGGGTCGCCGGCGCGCGTACAATGGGGAGCCCATGCGAGAGCCAGGCGCCATCCTCCTGGTCGCCTGCTACGAGCTGGGCCACCAGCCGCTGGCCGTCGCCTGGCCGGCGGCCTTCCTGGAGCGGCGGGGGTACCGGCCGGCCGTGCTGGACGTCTCCGTCGAGCCCTTCGACGTCGAGCGGGTGCGGCGGGCGCGGCTGGTCGCCATCGCCGTTCCCATGCACACCGCGCTGCGGCTCGGCGTGGGCGTGGCCGCGCGCGTGCGGGCCGTGAACCCGGCCGCCCACATCTGCTTCTTCGGGCTCTACGCGACGCTCAACGCCGGGTACCTGCTGGCCCGGGGCGCCGACACGGTCCTGGGCGGCGAGCTCGAGGCCGAGCTGGTCCGGCTCGCCGAGGGCCTGGACGGCGCCCCGGCCGCGGCCGGGCCGGCGCGGCCCGTGCTCGAGAAGCTCGACTTCCCCGTGCCCAGCCGCGCTCTGCTGCCCCCGCTCGAGAAGTACGCCCATCTCGAGCGCGACGGGCGTCGCCTCCCGGCGGGGTACGTCCAGGCCAGCCGCGGCTGCAAGCACTGGTGCCGGCACTGCCCGATCCCGCCCGTCTACGGCGGCCGCTTCTTCGTCGTGCCGCCCGGGATCGTGCTGGCCGACGTGCGCCGCCTGGCGAGCGCCGGCGCCCGCCACATCACCTTCGGGGACCCCGACTTCCTGAACGGGCCCCGCCACGCCCTGGAGGTGGCCCGGGCGCTGCACGCCGAGTTCCCGGGCCTGACCTTCGACGTCACCGCGAAGATCGAGCACCTGCTCCGGGAGCGGCAGCACCTGCCCGAGCTGGCCGCGCTGGGCTGCCTCTTCATCGTCTCGGCGGTCGAGTCGCTGAGCGACACGGTGCTGGGGCACCTGGCCAAGGGCCACAGCCGCGCCGACGTCCTGGCCGCGCTGGAGGCGGTCCGGGCGGCCGGGATCGCGCTCCGGCCGACCTGGGTGCCGTTCACGCCGTGGACCACGCTCGAGGACTACCGGGACATCCTGGACTTCGTCGAGGCCCAGGGCCTGATCGATCACGTCGATCCCGTGCAGTACTCGATCCGGCTGCTGGTGCCCCCCGGCTCGCTCCTGGCCGACAGCCCGGCCATGCGGCCCCATCTGGGCCCGCTGGTGGAGGCCGACTTCTCCTACCGCTGGACGCACCCCGACCCACGGATGGACCGCCTCCAGGAGACGGTGGCGGGCCTGGTGGCCGAGGCCGCCGGTCGGGGCGAGGATGCGGCGGTCACGTTCGGCCGGGTGCGGGCCCTGGCTGACCGGGCGGCGGGCCAGGCCGGGCTCCGGCCGGGGCGGCCCCTGGCCCCCGATCGTCCCCGGCCGCCCCGACTCACCGAGCCGTGG